>CAMPIF010000567.1 GCA_946886245.1 Ectopseudomonas composti
ACGTCATGCTGGTGGACGACTCCATCGTGCGTGGCACCACCTGCAAGCAGATCATTCAGATGGCCCGCGAGGCCGGTGCGAAGAACGTCTACTTCTGCTCGGCAGCCCCGGCGGTACGTTACCCGAACGTCTACGGCATCGACATGCCCAGCGCTCATGAGCTGATCGCGCACGGTCGGACCACTGAAGAGGTCTGTGAGCTGATCGGTGCCGACTGGCTGATCTACCAGGATCTGCCGGACCTGATCGAGGCGGTCAGTGGCAGCAAGAAGATCAAGATCGACAACTTCGACTGCGCGGTGTTCGACGGCAAGTACGTCACCGGCGACGTCGACGAAGCCTACCTGGACAAGATCGAGCAGGCGCGCAACGATGCCAGCAAGGTCAAGTCGCAGGCCGTCAGCGCGATCATCGATCTGTATAACAACTGATTCGAGCGGGCAGGGCAGCGGTTCTGCCCGGTCCGTGGCCCGGATGCAATCCGGGGGATATCACAAAGGATTTCCCGGATTGCATCCGGGCTACATTGCGTGAGGTAGCGATATGACACAGGAATGGGATGCCGGCAGGCTCGATAGCGATCTCGACGGCGTGGGCTTCGACACCCTGGCGGTGCGCGCTGGTCAGCACCGTTCGCCCGAGGGCGAGCATGGCGAAGCGTTGTATCTGACATCCAGTTACGTGTTCCGTACCGCTGCCGATGCCGCCGCGCGCTTTGCTGGTGAGGTGCCGGGCAACGTCTATTCGCGTTATACCAACCCCACCGTGCGCACCTTCGAGGAGCGCATCGCCGCGCTGGAAGGCGCCGAGCAGGCAGTTGCCACTGCCTCCGGCATGTCGGCGATCCTCGCCATCGTCATGAGCCTGTGCAGTGGCGGTGACCATGTGCTGGTGTCGCGCAGTGTGTTCGGCTCCACCATCAGCCTGTTCGAGAAGTACCTCAAGCGCTTCGGCATCGAGGTCGATTACGTGCCGCTGGCCGATCTCGATGCCTGGCAGGGCGCGTTCAAAGCCAATACCAAGTTGTTGTTCGTCGAGTCGCCATCCAACCCGCTGGCCGAACTGGTGGATATCGCCGCGCTTGCCGAAATCGCCCATGCGCGCGGCGCGCTGCTGGCGGTGGACAACTGCTTCTGCACGCCGGCGCTGCAACAGCCGCTGAAGCTCGGCGCCGACATCGTCATGCACTCGGCGACCAAGTACATCGACGGCCAGGGCCGTGGCCTGGGCGGTGTGGTGGCGGGGCGTAGCGAGCAGATGAAGGAAGTGGTCGGTTTCCTGCGTACCGCAGGGCCCACCCTCAGTCCGTTCAATGCCTGGATGTTCGTCAAGGGCCTGGAAACCCTGCGCATCCGCATGCAGGCGCAGAGCGAGAGCGCCCTGCAACTGGCGCTGTGGCTCGAGCAGCAGCCGCAGGTCGAGCGCGTGCATTACGCGGGGCTGCCCAGCCATCCGCAGCATGAGCTGGCGAAAAGGCAGCAGAGCGCCTTCGGTGCTGTGGTCAGTTTCGAGGTCAAGGGCGGCCGTGATGCCGCCTGGAAGGTGATCGATGCCACACGCGTCATCTCCATCACCACCAACCTCGGCGATACCAAGACCACCGTCGCCCATCCGGCTACCACTTCGCATGGCCGCCTGACTCCACAGGAGCGCGCCAATGCCGGTATTCGCGACAACCTGATCCGCGTCGCCGTGGGCCTGGAAGCGCTGGAAGACCTCAAGGCTGACCTGGCGCGCGGCCTGGCTGCGCTCTGAGCATGTTGGAGTGGGGGACGAATGACACGCCCAACAACGGGCGTGTAGCCCTGGTCACGGGTGCCGCGCGTGGCATCGGCCTGGGCATCAGTGCCTGGCTGATCACCGAGGGTTGGCAGGTGGTGCTGGCCGACGTCGACCGCGAGCGTGGCTCCAGGGTGGCGCGCGCATTGGGTGATAACGCCTGGTTCGTGGCCATGGATGTGGCCAAGGAAGATCAGGTCAGCGTCGGCGTCGCCGAGGTGCTCGGCCAGTTCGGTCGCCTCGATGCGCTGGTGTGTAATGCCGCTATCTCCGATCCGCACGCCCCCTCTGTGGAGTCGCTCGATCTCAAGCGCTGGAATCGCATGCTGGCGGTCAACCTGACCGGCGCCATGCTGCTGGCCAAGCATTGTGCGCCGTACCTGCGTGGGCATCGCGGCGCCATCGTCAATATCGCCTCGACGCGCGCCAGCCAGTCCGAGGCCGACTGCGAGGCCTATGCCGCGAGCAAGGGCGGTCTTGTCGCGCTCACCCACGCGTTGTCGATCAGCCTGGGGCCGGAGGTGCGCGTCAATTGCGTCAGTCCAGGCTGGATCGACTCCCGCGACCCGTCGCGGCAGCGCCAGGAACCGCTGTCGGTATTCGATCATGCGCAACATCCGGTCGGCCGTGTCGGCACGGTGGAAGATGTCGCGGCGCAGGTCGCCTGGCTGCTCTCCGATGCGGCCGGTTTCGTCACCGGGCAGGAGTTCGTCATCGACGGCGGCATGAGCCGCAAGATGATCTATCAGGATTGAATGCCTGTGGGAGCGAGCTCTGCTCGCGGAACGTGGTCTTGAGACCTTCGCGAGCAGAGCTCGCTCCTAAGAATTCGACAGAAGCGAAAAAGGCTCCCGAAGGAGCCTTTTTCACGCGTGGCGCGAATTACATGTTGGGGTAATTCGGGCCACCGGTACCTTCCGGTGCAACCCAGGTGATGTTCTGGGCCGGGTCCTTGATGTCGCAGGTCTTGCAGTGCACGCAGTTCTGCGCGTTGATCTGGAACTTCTTCTCGCCGTCTTCATGGGTTACCACCTCGTAGACGCCGGCCGGGCAATAACGCTGCGCTGGCTCGTCGTACAGCGGCAGGTTCTTGGTCAGCGGGATGCTCGGGTCGGCGAGCTTCA
>CAMPIF010000568.1 GCA_946886245.1 Ectopseudomonas composti
TCGGCCTGGACCCGGACACCGCGCGCGCCTACCACGACGAGACGCTGCCGAAGGATTCGGCCAAGGTGGCCCACTTCTGCTCCATGTGCGGGCCGAAGTTCTGCTCGATGAAGATCACCCAGGAAGTGCGCGAGTACGCCAAGGAGCAGCGCATCGACGCCGTCGATCTGGATGCCGAGCAGGGCATGCAGGCCAAGGCCGAGGAATTCAAGGCGCAAGGCAGCCAGCTCTACCAGCGCGTGTAACAGGCCGTCATGGAAGCTTGATCTGGCAGCGCTATGCTCGCTAGTGTGACAGGTAACGGGCCGCATCAGACCGTGTGAAAACGTAGCGAGCGAAGGTCAGGCAAGGCAAAAAACGGCGAAAAGCGCAGTTTACGAGTTGTAAATGAGCATTTTGATCGGACTCGCGCACGAGCCGTTTTTTAACGCAGCATGAGCGAGCGCAGTAGTTTTCACACAGTCTGAGCTTGGCCCGTTACGACTATCTGGGGAGTTGCCATGGGCAAAGACGACATCGACATCATCGGGCGCGAGAACTGTTTTCGCGGCTTCTACCGCCTTGACCGGATCAAGCTGCGCCATCGCCAGTTCGCCGGCAACATGGGTCCGCAGCTGACCCGCGAGCTGTTCGTGCGCCACGACGCCGTGTGCGTGCTGCCATACGATCCGCAGCGCGACGAAGTGGTGCTGATCGAGCAGTTTCGCGTCGGCGCCATGGACAAGAGCGCCAACCCCTGGCTGCTGGAGCTGGTCGCCGGCCTGATCGACAAGGACGAGCAGCCCGAGGAGGTCGCGCGTCGCGAGGCCATCGAGGAAGCTGACCTGCCCCTGACTTCGCTCTGGCCGATCACCCAGTACTACCCTTCGCCCGGTGGCTCGGACGAGCGCGTGCACCTGTTCGTCGGGCGCTGCAGCAGTGAAGGTGCCGGCGGTGTGCATGGCCTGCCCGAGGAAGGCGAGGACATCCGGGTACAGGTGATGTCGCTGGAAGATGCCCTGGCTGCCGTGCGCGACGGGCGTATCGACAACGCAGCCAGCATCATCGCCCTGCAATGGCTGGCGCTGAACCGCGACGAAGTGCGGGGGATGTGGTCGTGAATCTGCTGCGCGAGCGCTATCGGGTCGACCTGGTCGAGCTGCAAGCGGCTTGCGAGGCCAACTACGCGCGCCTGATGCGCCTGCTGCCGCACATGCGCGAGCACACGGAAAGCCGCCGCGTGGCGCTGAGCCAGGGCGAACACCTGCTCGGCGTGCTGGCGCTGGACGTGCTGGAGAGTTGCCCTTACACCACCACCCTGTGCGTGCGCCAGGAACACAGCTTGCCCTGGCTACCGGTGCCGCAACTGGAAGTGCGGGTCTATCACGACGCGCGTATGGCCGAGGTCGTCGGCGCCGAGAACGCGCGCCGCCTGCATATTCGCTACCCCTACCCCAACGCGGCGATGCATCAACCGGACGAAAAGAGTCAGCTCAACCTGTTCCTCGGTGAATGGCTGAGTCATTGCCTGGCCTGTGGGCATGAGCCGCAGCCCGTGATGTAGGCCGACGATCAAGCTTTTCGATGCCGGGCCGATAGCGCGGCGTTGCATAGTTTGAGTGAGCAGCCCTGCCTGAGGGTTGTCACGAATGACGGCAAAAAGCGCTCCTGGCGTTTTTTCTGTGATCTGCGTCCGCTTCCCGGGTTTTCCCTTTGCTGCAGCAACCACCATAATTCACTCGATTGTGCCCTAGGAGACGGTCTTGCCGAGCCTGCCCACCCCATCCCCTGATTCCTCGGTACTGCTGGTGCAGTTGTCCGACAGCCACCTGTTCGCCGAAGCGGACGGCAAGCTGCTGGGCATGGATACGTGCGACAGCCTGCAGCGGGTGATCGAACGGGTCCTGCAGGAACAGCCGCAGATCGACCTGATCCTGGCTACAGGTGATCTCTCGCAGGACGGCAGCGAGCTGTCGTATCAGCGCTTTCGCCAACTCACCTCAGCCATCGACGCGCCGACTCGCTGGCTGGCCGGCAACCATGACGAAATCCCGCCGATGCAGGCCGCCTGCCAAGGCAGCGAGTTGCTGGAGCCGGTAATCGACCTTGGCGCCTGGCGCATCGTCATGCTCGACTCCTCGATTCCGGGTGCGGTGCCCGGGTTTCTTGCCGAGAGTCAACTCGAACTGCTCGAGCGCGCCCTTGGCGAAGCGCCGCAGCGCCATCACCTGATCTGCCTGCACCACCATCCGGTCTCCATCGGCTGCAAGTGGATGGAACCCATCGGCCTGCGCAACCCCGCCGCTCTCTTCGCTGTGCTCGACCGCTACCCGCAGGCGCGCGCCGTGCTCTGGGGACATATCCATCAGGAGTTCGACCAGCAGCGCGGCAATCTGCGCCTGCTCGCTTCGCCTTCGACCTGCGTACAGTTCGCGCCGGGCAGCGAGGAGTTTCAGGTGGACAGTGAAGCCCCCGGCTACCGCTGGCTGCGCCTGCATGCCGATGGCAGGCTGGACACCGGCGTATCGCGCGTCACCGGCATCCATTTCGAAGTGGACTACAGCGTCAAGGGTTACTGACATCCCCTCAATCAGCTTGAAGCTTGCAGCTTGAGGCCCCGGACGAGTAGCCTCCCGCTCCATGACCGCATCCATCCTCTATATACACGGCCTGAACAGCTCGCCGGCCTCGCACAAGGCCAGCCAGCTGAGCCGCGCCATGGCCCACCTGGGTCTGGCAAACCAGCTGCGCGTACCGGCCCTGCATCATCATCCGCGTCAGGCCATGGCGCAGTTGCAGGCGCTGATCAGCGAACTCGGCGCCCCGCTGCTGGTGGGCAGCTCCCTGGGCGGCTATTACGCCACGTACCTGGCCGAACAGCATGGGCTGAAGGCGCTACTGATCAAC
>CAMPIF010000569.1 GCA_946886245.1 Ectopseudomonas composti
ATGCAGAACGCCGTCGACGATGAAGATCCGTTGCTGGCTCTGGCGCCGCTGCCGGCATCCGCTCAGGGGCTGCATCGTTTTCCGCGCGGACCGAACCCCGGCACCTTCCTCCACGGCCTGCTGGAAATGGCGGCGCAGGAAGGCTTCGCGGCGCTGGTGCAGGATCCTTCGAGGCTGCGCGAGGCGCTGGCCAGGCGCTGCCAGCGTCGTGGACTGGAAAGCTGGATCGATACGTTGCAGGACTGGCTGCTGGCGCTGCTGACCCAGGCGCTGCCGCTGGATGGCGCGGATAGCGTCGTGCTGGCGCAACTGACGCAGTATCAGCCCGAGCTGGAGTTCTGGTTCGAAGCGCGCGGGGTGGACGTCAGGTTGCTGGATCAGTGGGTGCAGCAGTGCGAGTTGCCGGGTATCGCCAGGCAGCCGCTGCGTGCCGACACCCTCAACGGCATGTTCAAGGGCTTCATCGATCTGGTATTCGAACATCAGGGGCGTTACTACGTGGCGGATTACAAGTCCAACTGGCTCGGCAGCGACGATGGCGCCTACACCCGTGAAGCGATGGAGGTCGCCATCGTCAGCCATCGCTACGACCTGCAATATGTGCTCTACGTGCTGGCGCTGCACCGGCAGTTGCGTCTGCGCCTGCCGGATTACGACTACGACCAGCATCTGGGGGGCGCGCTCTACCTCTTTATCCGCGCACCGCTGCAGGGCGTTTACCTGGCCCGGCCGCCTCGCGAGCTGATCGAGCGGCTGGATGCACTGTTCATGGGCGAAGTAGTGGAGGGCGCGGCATGAGTGCGATGTTGGCGCCGGCGCTGCGTGATCGCGCCGAACTCTTTGCCCTGCTATCGACATGGAGCGAACGTGGCTGGCTGCGCGAGCTGGATCGGGCGTTGGCGCAGCTGTTCGCCGAACTGGATGCGGATGCTTCGCCCTTACTGCTGCTCGGCGCCGCACTGGCCAGCCATCAACTGGGGCAGGGGCATGTCTGTCTCGACCTGGCGGCCACGCTGGCTAATCCCGATTTCATCCTGTCTCTGCCACCGGAAGGTGAGGACCCGCAAGAAGCGATGATCCTGCCGTCGCAGGTGCTGGCCGGGCTCAGCCTGGAGTCTTGGCTGGCGGCTCTTGCCGGCAGCTCGCTGCTGGAGTGCGAAGGCGCGCCACTGGTGCTCAGCGGTGCCTGCCTCTATATGCGGCGTTACTGGAACTATGAGCGTCAGGTGGCCGGCAACATCGCCCAGCGTCTGCAGGCGAGCGCTGCGGCCCCCGTCGATCTGGCGGCGCGTCTGGCTTCACTCTTTCCCGATGCGCTGGTGGTGGACGGCCAGCGCCTGACCGATTGGCAGAAGCTGGCCTGCGCCATGGCCGCTCAGGGGCGCTTCACGCTGATCACCGGGGGGCCCGGAACCGGCAAGACCACCACGGTAGTACGTCTGCTGGCGCTGTTGCAGGAATCCGCCATGGCCACTGGCGAGCCGCTGCGCCTGAGTCTTGCGGCGCCTACCGGCAAGGCCGCCGCGCGGCTGACCGAGTCCATCGGCGCGCAAGTGCAGTCGCTGGCACTGGACGAGCGCGTGCGTGAGCAGATTCCTACGCTGGTGACGACGCTGCATCGCCTGCTGGGCAGTCGTCCTGGCAGTCGCCATTTCCGTCACGATGCGGCCACCCCCTTGCCACTCGACGTGCTGGTGGTCGACGAGGCGTCGATGATCGACCTGGAGATGATGGCCAGCCTGCTGGATGCCTTGCCGACGCATGCGCGTCTGATTCTGCTGGGCGACAAGGATCAGCTCGCGTCGGTGGAGGCCGGTGCGGTGCTCGGTGACCTGTGTCGCGAGGCGGAACGTGGTGGCTACAGCGAAGCCACGCGCAATTGGCTGGAAAGCCAGACGGGGGAGCAACTGGAAGACCCGTCGCTGGTATCCGGTGACCAGGCGCTGGCACAGCATATCGTCATGCTGCGCCATTCACGGCGCTTCGGCAGTGGCTCGGGCATCGGGCGCCTGGCGCGCGCGGTGAACCAGAGCGACGCGCAGGCAGCCCGTGCAACCCTGGCGGCAGGTGCGGACGACCTGCATGTGCTGCGCCTGACGGGCGAGCAGGATCGCGCGCTGGAGCGACTATTGATGGACGGGCAGGGCGACGGCGAGTCTCGTCCGCAGGGCTATGCACATTACCTGCAGCTGATGCAGGCCGAGCGTCCCGCTGCAACTGCCGATTCCCATGCCTGGGACGGCTGGGCCGGTAACGTCCTGGCGGCGTTCGACCGGTTCCAGCTGCTCTGTGCGGTTCGTAAAGGTACATGGGGCGTGGAGGCGCTTAACGAACGTATCGCCGAAGCCTTGGTGCGCCGTGGCCTCCTGGAGCAGGCGCATGGCTGGTATGAAGGTCGGCCTGTGCTGGTAACGCGCAATGACTACAGCCTTGGGCTGATGAATGGCGATATCGGTATCGCGCTGCGCCTGCCGGAACCGCCTGAATCTCCAGGTGCAGCTGAACGTCAGGTACTGCGGGTGGTGTTCCCGCGCAATGACGGCAGTGGCACCTTGCGCCATATCCTGCCCAGTCGCCTGAGCGCGGTGGAGACCGTGTTCGCGATGACCGTGCACAAGTCGCAGGGTTCGGAGTTCGCCCATTGCGCCTTGATCCTGCCCGACAGCCTCAACCCGGTGCTGACCAAAGAGCTGATCTACACCGGTATCACGCGAGCGCGTCACTGGTTCAGCCTCATTGAAAGTCGCCCAGGCATCTTCGAGCAGGCCGTGCAGCGCCGCGTGGAGCGACGCAGCGGGCTGCGTGAAGCACTTGAGTCATAAAACTGCAAAATAAGCTTGACGTGCATTCTGCTGGCGGTAGAATGCGCGCCACTTCAGCGATGAA
>CAMPIF010000570.1 GCA_946886245.1 Ectopseudomonas composti
CCTGAAAACCACCTACCTGCCGCCGATGTACGAGGGCCGCTGGGCCGGCTCCATGTGCCTGACCGAGGCCCACGCCGGCACCGACCTGGGCATCATCAGAACCCGCGCCGAGCCGCAGGCCGACGGCAGCTACAAGGTCACCGGCAGCAAGATCTTCATCACCGGCGGCGAGCAGGATCTGACCGAGAACATCATCCACCTGGTGCTGGCCAAGTTACCGGACGCCCCGGCTGGGCCGAAAGGCATCTCGCTGTTCCTGGTACCCAAGGTGATGGTGAATGTCGACGGCAGCCTGGGCGAGCGCAATGCCGTGAGCTGCGGCTCCATCGAGCACAAGATGGGCATCAAGGCCTCGGCCACCTGCGTGATGAACTTCGACGGCGCCACCGGTTACCTGGTTGGCGAAGTGAACAAGGGCCTCAATGCCATGTTCACCATGATGAACTACGAGCGCCTGGGCGTTGGCATCCAGGGCATTGGCTGCGCCGAGGCGTCCTATCAGTCGGCCGTCAGCTACGCCCGCGAACGCATCCAGAGCCGCGCCGCCACAGGCCCGGTCAATCACGACAAGATCGCCGACCCGATCATCGTCCACGCCGACGTGCGTCGCATGCTGCTGACCATGAAGGCCCTGAACGAGGGCGGTCGCGCCTTCGCCTGCTACGTCGGCCAGCAGCTGGATCTGGCCAAGTACGCCGATGACGCCAGCGAGCGGCAGAACGCCGAAGCGCTGGTCGCCCTGCTCACCCCGGTGGCCAAGGCCTTCTTCACCGATACCGGGCTGGAGAGCTGCGTGCACGGCCAGCAGGTGTTCGGCGGCCACGGTTACATCCGCGAGTGGGGCCAGGAACAGCTGGTGCGTGACGTGCGCATCGCGCAGATCTACGAAGGCACCAACGGCATCCAGGCGCTCGACCTGCTCGGGCGCAAGGTGGTGGCCAACGGCGGCGCCGCGCTGCGCCTGTTCGCCGGCGAAGTGCGCGACTTCGCCCATGCTCACGAATCGCCTCACGGCGAGCGCCTGGTGGAAGCGCTGGAACGTCTTGAAGCGGTCAGCGGCTGGCTGCTGGAGCAGGCCAAGAGCGATCCCAATTCGGTCGGTGCCGCCTCGGTGGAGTACCTGCACCTGTTCGGCTACGTCGCCTACGCCTACATGTGGGCGCGCATGGCGGCCGTGGCGCAAAGCAAACTGGGTGAAGACGAAGCCTTCTACGGCGGCAAGCTCGCTACCGCCGAGTTCTTCTTTGCCCGCCTGCTGCCGCGCACCCTGAGCCTGGAGGCGAGCATTCGGGGTGGTAGCCAGTCCTTGTATGGCCTGGCTGCCGAGCAGTTTTGAAACTAGGGCGGGTGCAACCCGCCACCGCCGAGCCGGCGGGTTTCACCCGCCCTACAGGGTTGAGCGTGTTGCGTGGCGCTTCGGCGCCGCGCTTTTTTATTCAAGTCTCGGTCGGGCCAAGCCCGACCGACGAGGAACCTTTATGCGTGAAGTCGTGATAGTCGCCGCCTGCCGTACTGCCATCGGCAGCTTCCAGGGCGCGTTGAGCCGCATTCCAGCCCCGCAGCTGGGCGCGGCGGTGATCCGAGAACTCCTCGCCCGCACCGGCATTGCAGGCGAGCAGATCGACGAGGTGATTCTCGGCCAGGTGCTTACCGCAGGCAGCGGGCAGAACCCGGCTCGGCAAAGCGTGCTGCTCGCCGGCCTGCCGCATACGGTGCCGGCCATGACCCTGAACAAGGTCTGCGGCTCCGGCCTCAAGGCGGTGATCCTCGGTGCTCAGGCCATTCGTGGCGGCGATGCCGAGATCATCATCGCCGGCGGCCAGGAGAACATGAGCCTGGCGCCGTACGTCATGCCCGGCGCCCGTAGCGGCCTGCGCATGGGCCATGCCGGGCTGGTCGACAGCATGATCCAGGACGGTTTGTGGGACGCTTTCAATAACTACCACATGGGCATCACCGCCGAGAACCTGGCCGAGCAGTACGGCGTCACGCGCGCCGAACAGGATGCCTTCGCCCTGCGCTCGCAGCAGCGGGCCCAGGCCGCCATCGACTCCGGCCGTTTTGCCAGCGAGATCGTCCCCGTGGAAATTCCCCAGCGCGGCGCCGAACCGCTGCGTTTTGCCCAGGACGAACAGCCGCGCGCCGGCACCAGCCTGGACAGCCTCGGCAAGCTGCGCCCGGCCTTCAAGAACGACGGCACGGTGACCGCCGGCAACGCCTCGACGCTCAACGACGGCGCCGCCGCCGTACTGCTGATGAGCGCCGAGAAAGCCGATGAATTGCAACTGCCGGTTCTGGCGCGCATTACCGCCCACGCCAGCGCCGGGGTCGACCCGGCCGTGATGGGCATCGGCCCGGTATTCGCCAGTTGCAAGGCACTGGAGCGGGCCGGCTGGAGCCTGGAACAGCTCGACCTGATCGAGGCCAACGAAGCCTTCGCCGCCCAGGCCATCGCCGTCGGCCGCGAGCTGCATTGGGACAGCGCCAAGGTCAACGTCAACGGCGGCGCCATTGCCCTCGGCCACCCCATCGGCGCATCCGGCTGCCGCATCCTGGTCAGCCTGATCCATGAAATGCAGCGACGCGATGCCCGCCGTGGTCTGGCTACCCTGTGCATCGGCGGCGGCCAGGGCGTGGCGCTGGCCATCGAACGCTAGCCTGGAACAAACGAGCCGGTGGATGTAGAAAGCGTGATCCACCCTGGGTGGATCACGCTTCATCGATCCACCACGCACTCCCGGACAAGAACAAGAGAACACCCATGCGAACCCTGACCACCCTCACCGGCAACAGCCAGAAACTCGACGGCGGCGCCATGTTCGGCAACGCGCCCAAGGCCCTCTGGCAACGCTGGATGCCGGCCGACGAACTGAACCGCATCGACC
>CAMPIF010000571.1 GCA_946886245.1 Ectopseudomonas composti
GGTTGTCCTGGCGCTACTCGCACCCGAGGTAGTCATCCATGAAGGCGGCGAGACCCAGTCGCGAGAGGCCTACGCCGCCAGTCACCTCCATCACGACATCGCCTTCCTGAAGGATGCCGATATCCGGCCCGTCGACATTGGCTCCATGGCCATGGGCGACACCGCAATGGTCGGCAGCCGGAGCCAGGTGCGAACCACGCACCACGGCGAACCGGTGGCCGTGCTCAGCAGCGAAATGCTCACCCTTAAAAAAGCGCCGAATGGTTGGCTCATCACACAAGTGGACTGGGCTTCCCAGCCGCTCCAGCCATGAGGGAGATGGACATGCAACGACGACTTCTCCTCACTGCCGTCGCGCTTGTCATTACGGCGAGCACCGCGTGCACGCGATCGCCGCAATCGCCGGCCCCCGCAACAAACCAACGGTCGCTGCTCGGGGCTGTTCCGGTGCCCGCCGTGCAGGGGCAGTGGCCAGTGATGGTGGTCACCAAGAACGCCAGTTGCGGCTGCTGCGGCGCTTGGGTCGAGCGGATGCGCGCAGCAGGGTTCCAGGTCGAGGTTCACGATGTGGACAACCTGGATCCGATCAAGACGCGGCTGGGCATTCCTGCAGGCAAGGGCTCCTGCCACACCGCCGAAATCGGCGGCTATTTCGTCGAGGGCCACGTGCCGGCGGCGGATATCAAGCGATTGCTGGCGGAACGACCAGCCGCCAAAGGACTGGTGCTGCCCGGTATGCCGTTGGGATCACCCGGCATGGAGGTTCCTGACGGAAGCGCGCAGCCCTACACGGTGGAACTCATCGGCCAACAGGGGGAGGCCACCACCTTTGCACAGCATTGAGTGGCCAGTTGTACCGGGGACGGTGACGCGAGCGCGCCGCATTACGCCCGTTTTCGACATGGAAGGAAAACAACATGACGCACCATTCCGCAGAACACCGGCCCCAAGCCATGAACGACTGCATCGACAACTGCACGCAGTGCCATGCGATCTGCCTGGAGACGATCAATTACTGCCTCGAAAAGGGCGGCAAACACGCGGCGCCAGAGCACATCGCGTTGCTGACAAGTTGCGCCGATATCTGTGCCACCAGCGCTTCGGCGATGCTGCGTGGGTCCGCGGTACATCCCGTGATCTGCGGGGCCTGCGCGCAGGTGTGCGATCAGTGTGCCGCCGACTGCGAAGCCATGGCCGATCCCGAGATGACGCACTGCGCGGAGATCTGCCGACGTTGCGCCCAGAGCTGCGCGGCCATGGCAGCACAATAGTCGTGAATCGCCTCGTGGTCGGACTTCCGCTACGAGGCGCCTTTGCCTATTTTTTGTGCGGAGCCATTTCGATGATTTCCTTCTGCTGCGCCTGCTTCATGTGCTGCGCCAGCGCCCTGAGTTCGGCGTCATCGCCATGCTGCAGGTAAACATCGATCATGGCGATCGCCTGGCGGTGATGCATGGTCATCATGGTCGCGAAGTCCTTGTCGACATCTCCGGTCATCGGCATCGACATCGACTGGCCTTGCATCATGGCCTTGCGCATCTCCATCGACGCCGCGTTGGACTGGCTCGACATGGGCGGCGATGCCTTGGTCTGCTGCTGGGCACAGGCAAATGTCCCGAATACGGTCGCGATCAGCAGCACCGCGGCGACGAGGTTGGTCCTAGTGGTCATGGTGTCGGCTCCTTCAGTGGGAAAACATCTCTTCTCACGCAGGACTTGGAGACCGAATGAATCTCTGGCAGCCAGGGCTTGACTCTGGACCATGGTCCAGACTACAGACTACTGGCCTCACCACTGCCAAGGCCCTGAGGTCCACATGAAAATCGGCGAGCTCGCGCAACGCGCCGGCGTCAGCATCGACACCGTGCGGTATTACGAACGCCAGGGATTGTTGCCTGAGCCTGCACGTCAGGCATCGGGTTACCGGAGCTATGTGTCAGGCGACGTGGGGCGTCTTCAGTTTGTGCGCCGCGCCAAGGCGCTGGGATTCACGCTGGAGGAGATCCGCGATCTCCTGGCGCTCTCCGGGCGCCGCGATGACGACATGGGCGGCCTGAAGACGGCAGCGACCGAGAAGCTGGCCGATGTCGAGACCAAGCTCGCCGAACTGACGCGTATTCGCGACGGCCTGCAAACGCTGATCACGGCCTGCCCGGGGCATGGCGCCCTGGAACGTTGCCCGATCCTGCACGCCATGGTGGAGGAACAGTCGTGAACGCTTCGAACAACACCAGCCACGACCACGAGCACGCGGGCCACAGTTGCTGTGCAACAAAGCAGCAAGCGTCGGCAGACATTCCCAAGGTGACCGATCCGGTCTGCGGCATGCAGGTCGATCCGGCCACGACGCCGCACCATGCCGAACACGTCGGTAGCGAGTACCACTTCTGCTCGGCGCGTTGTCGTGAGAAGTTCATCGCAGATCCGGAGAAATACCTCTCGCCGTCCAAGGAGCCGGCCGCCGCTGCGCCGGCCACGGCGGGCACGATCTACACCTGCCCGATGCACCCAGAGATCCGCCAGGAAGGTCCCGGAACCTGCCCGATCTGCGGCATGGCGCTCGAACCCGAGATGCCGAGCCTGGAGGATGAAGAGAATCCGGAGCTGCGCGACTTCGGCCGCCGCTTCTGGTGGACGTTGCCGCTGAGCGCCACCGTGCTGGTGCTCGCCATGTTCGGCCATTACGTTCCGGCACTGACGACGCCTGCACGGACGTGGCTTGAGTTCGCCCTGAGTGCGCCAGTGGTCCTCTGGGCCGGCTGGCCGTTCTTCGAGCGCTGCGGGCAGTCGATCCGCCACCGCAGCCCCAACAGGTTCACCCGGATCGGCATCGGCGTGGCCGCGGCGTTCGGTTACAGCGTGG
>CAMPIF010000572.1 GCA_946886245.1 Ectopseudomonas composti
TGCCGGGATCGCACGCTTGGCATCGGGCTGCGACATGCAGGCGTTCGAGCAGCAGTGGCAGGTCAACGGCGCCGGTGCAATCAATACCTTTCAGGTGCTCAAACCGCATCTGGCGCGGCCTGCATCGGTGGTGTTCATCAGTACCTTCCTGCGTCAACTCGGTTTCGCCGGGCTTGGCGGTTACATCGCCAGCAAGGCAGCACTCTCGGCGCTGGTGCGCAGTCTGGCGCTCGAGCATGCCGCTGAAGGCTTGCGGCTTAATCTGGTTTCGCCAGGGCCGACGGCGACACCGATCTGGAACAGCCTGGGCCTGGCCGACGATGCCTTGGCGGGCGTTGCCAGTGAGGTCAGCAGGCGTCTGGTCGACGGCGAGTTTCTCGATCCGCAGGCGATTGCCGAGGTGGTGCTGTTTCAGCTGAGCAATGGTGCGCGCGGCGTCCATGGCCAGGATTGGGTGGTGGACAAGGGCTACACCCTGCAATGAACCACGTCGGGGCGGCAGGGCCGCCGCCCCGACTCGACATATCCGCTGACATTCCGCGTGGCACATCTCCAGCGCTGAAAGGCTCTTGAAAGGTTCGCCTCTTAGCCTCCGTACACGCTTTTCGCGTGCCTATAAGAAAAAGAGGGGATAGCGCTGTGTTGACCTTGATTGGTCTGCTGACCATCTTCAGCCTGGTTGTGCTGCTGCTCATCGGGCGCATGTCGCCTGTTCTGCCATTGATCGTGGTGCCCTTGCTGGGCGCTCTGGCCGCGGGCTTTGGCCCGGAGGCGATTTCCGGCTTCTTCACCGCTGGCATCGGCCGCGTGACGGCGATTGCCACCATGTTCGTTTTTGCCATCACCTTTTTCGGCGTGCTGCAGGACACCGGGCTGTTTCGGCCCCTGATCAATGGCATGGTGCGCCTGACCCGCGGCAACGTGATCGCGGTGACCGTCGCCACGGCGGTGATCGGCATGCTGGCGCACCTCGACGGCGCTGGTGCCACCACCTTCCTGCTCACCGTTCCCGCCTTGCTGCCGCTGTACAAGCAGTTGCGCATGAGCCCGTACCTGATGCTCCTGCTGTTGGCCATTGGTGCCGGCATCTTCAACATGCTGCCCTGGGCCGGGCCGCTGGGGCGCGCCTCGGCAGTGACCGGCATCGAAGTCACCGAGCTGTGGCGTCCGTTGATCGCGGTGCAGGGTATTGGCGTCGTGCTGTTGGTTGCCCTGGCGGCGCTGCTGGGCTGGCGTGAGCAGCGACGTATCGCGGCCGGCACGACCGGGGACGAAGGCGTGCTGGTGGAAACCAGCACCGACCTGCATGAGCCGAGCGCCGAGGAGCGCGACTTGGAGCGCCCGCGTCTGCTCTGGGCCAACTCTGTGCTGTTCCTGGTGGTGCTGGTCTCGCTGTTCTCTGGCGTGCTGCCGTCCGGCTATATCTTCATGATCGGCCTGTGCCTGGCGCTGCTGATCAACTATCCGGGCGGCAAGGCGCAGATGCAGCGCATTTCCGCCCATGCCCCGGCAGCCTTGAGCATGGGCATGATCATCCTGGCGGCGGGCTCGATGCTGGGCATCTTCACCGGTACCGGCATGCTCACCTCCATCGCCCAGGACCTGGCGCAGGTATTGCCGGCGCCGCTGGTGGGGCAGATGCACATCGTGCTCGGTCTGTTCGGCCTGCCGATGGAGCTGATGCTGAGCACCGACGCCTATTACTTCGGCCTGCTGCCCGTGACGCTGGAAGTGGTCGGCGCCCAGGGCGTCGAGCCGGCCAGCGTGGTCTACGCGCTGACCATCGGCAACATCATCGGCACCTTCATCAGCCCGTTCTCGCCGGCGCTGTGGCTGGCACTGGGTCTGGCCGGGCTGGATCTGGGCCGGCACATTCGCTACTCGCTGTGGTGGATGTGGGGTTTCTCGCTGCTGCTGTTCGGTGCGGCCTGGGCGCTCGGGTTGTTCTAGACCGGGGACGCTCTGCAGTGCCTCTCACGCCCGGGCTTGCCCCGGGCGTTTTGCATCTGGAGGTCGGCGTTAGCTGATTTCCACCTGGTAACGGAAGTTCTCCGCTGCAGCGCGTGACAGGCGATATTCCAGCGGCGTGCGGTCGTAGCCCAGTGCGGTGCGTTCGATTACCACGCTCGGGCTGGCCTCGGCTACATCCAGGGCGGCAGCGAGCTCGGCATCGGCTGCAGAGACGGTGAGGGTCTCCTGGGCCGAGGCAATGCGCTGGCCGCAGTGCTGCTCGTAGAAGGGATAGAGCAGTTGCGGGAACTCGTCGGCGGCGATGTCCAGCAAAGCGCCGAAGCGCGACGCCGGCAGCCAGATACGTTCGTGGAACAGCGGCCGGCCGTCGATCAGGCGCAGGCGCTGGAGGAATATGCAGGGGTCGCCTTCGCTCAGTTTCAGCGCCTGGCTGGCGGCCGCGTCGGCAGGCACCTGGCGGCAGTCGAGGATACGGCTCTGTGGCACCTGAGACTGGCCGCTGGCGTTGACCTGACGGAAGAAGCGGAACAGCGAACCGTCGAAATTCGGCCGCCGCACGAAGGTGCCACGACCCTGGGCGCGCAGCAGCAGGCCTTCTGCGACCAGTGTCTCCACCGCCTTGCGTACCGTACCCACGGCCACGCCGTAGTGGCGGGTCAATTCCGCCTCGGTCGGGATGGCCTCGCCGGGCAGCCATTCGCCAGCGGCGATCTTGCCCAGCATCTCGTCGCGTAACCGCTGATACAGCGGCAGGCGTTCGTCCTGTCCCAGAGCCGTGGTGCTCATAAACCTCCAATCCAAAAGTCGACCGGCCGTCACTCTACCACTGCCTCGGCGATTGACAGCATCCGATCTCTGTAGATACAGTCATCTAATCATATATATG
>CAMPIF010000573.1 GCA_946886245.1 Ectopseudomonas composti
CCTCGGCACGCTGAATCATCTGCTGGTGGCCGACCGTATCTGGCTGGGGCGCTACACCGCGCACCCGGCCAACTTCCGGGCACTGCAGGCGCTTGCAGGGCTGGAAAAGCCGACGCGCCTGGATCAACCGATGGGTGCGGATATACGCGAGCTGGCCGCACTGCGTAAACAGCTGGACAGTTGCATCGAAGCCCTGGCCACCGAGATGGGCGAAGAGCAGCTGGATCAGCCGCTGAGCTACCGCAACATGAAGGGTGTGGCCGCGCAAAAGCACTTCTTCGCCCTGCTGATGCACCTGTTCAACCACCAGACGCATCACCGCGGCCAGGCTACGACGCTACTAACCCAGGCGGGTGCGGATGTCGGGGTGACCGATCTGCTGACGCTGATCCCTGACGAGCCATGAAATTGAACAAGTACCCCAGCAAATGATGCGAGCACTCAAGTATTTGCTGATCACCCTCGGCGCAGTTCTATGCTCCGCTCTTGTGATTGCAGTGGCGTTTTTGATGGTGAGCATTGCCTCCACGGATACGGATGCCACTTATGAACTCAGAGGCCGCTACAAACCATCCACGGACGGCAAAACCTACCTGGTGATTGAACACGATAACGGTGGTGGCTGTGGAGCGCTCTCGGTAGACGACGAACACTGGCCTCACCAGCTTCACGAGGCCGGGGAGATAATGCCCGGGACGCGCACGATCAAGTGCGGTGGGGAAATCGATATCGAGATCAAGCCCGGCAACATCTACTACTTCAATTATTGGGGCCCGTAGGCACCGGAAAAACCGGTGCTCACGCGCTTTAGAGCCTGGCGCTGCAAAGGCTTCGCCCCGGGGCGGGGCTCCTACCGCATGGCGTCCAATAACCCTTGTAGAAGCAGCACCGCGCAGGGAATAGGCTCTCGCGTGGCGGCGATGTATCGGTTAACCGCACGACGGTGCCATATTTCCAGACGATGAGAGATCTCCTGCCACAGAGTTATTGTTACCCGCTCTTTTGGGACGTCAAAGCCCAGCCAGTTTCAGCCAGTGCGCGTAGAAACCCTCGGCCACCTGATTCAGTAACCTGACCTTCCCGCCCAGGTCGTCACGCATCTCGGCGATGCTCTGTTGGCTGGGCTGGCTGGCATCGAGCAGATGGGCCCAGTCATCGAGCCAGAGTTCGATCAGCTCTTTTGTCATCTCCGGATGGCCCTGCAACGCCAGCACCTTGTCACCCCAGGCGAAAGCCTGGTTATCGCACCACTGGCTGCTCAGCAGTGGCTGGGCGCCCTCAGGTAGCGCGAATGTGTCGCCATGCCACTGAAAAATACTGAACGCTGCGGGCACATGCGCCAGCCAGGGGCTATTGGCTGCCTCCGGGCGGCGTTGCATACGCTGCCAACCCGCCTCGGTGTAGGCCATACGGCGGATGCTGGCGCCCAGTGCCTTGGCCAGCAGCTGGCCGCCCAGGCAGTGACCGATGATGGGAATGTCACGTGCGATAAAGCGCTGCAGCGCAGCCACTTCGTCGGCGATCCAGGGTAGCGGGTCATTGACGCTCATCGGCCCGCCCATCACGGCGACCGCCTTGGGCAGCTCCAGGTCGTAGCCGCGCAACTCACCCAGATCGACGCGCAGCACGTCGAAACTGCAGCCACGCGCCTGCAGCACCTGCGCCAGGTGGGCTGGCGGGCAATAATCGATATGAGTCAGGATCAGAACATCGGCCATAGCTACCTCCGCCGCGCAGTCTGCGCGAGAAGGATTGGCAAGTCGAGGTGGGCTGGGAATTGAAGCCATCGGCCGGACAGCCGGCCGATGGTCTGTGGTGGGGAATACCGCTGCATTCACCTTTAACGCATGGCTGACGCTTTCACCTCCTGGGTAACGCCCCAGCCATCCATCTTGCCGCCCAGCGGGACGACGATGGACTCCAGGTCCTGTTCGAACTCGCCGATACCGGCATGGGTGGCATACATCACTTTGCTGATCTGCAGGTGCCAGATGCCGTCCTCACGGGCGGATATCTGAGCGTTGAGCGACTCGCCGCGAAAGTTTCTGGCCGCCGTTCTGGCCCGTTCTTCGTCGGGAAAGATGGCGTAGAACTCGATCGGGTGAAACTGGGCGAAGTCGAATCCCCCTTCTTTCATCCGACGCAGCACCGACGTGCTGGAGTCTTCGTGGAAGGCTGTGCTCATAAACGACCCCCTCTCAGGCTATGGATGGATTAACCGCTTTCCCAATGCGACCGTCCTGCGGACGGTGTCGCGGCTCTTACCGGAAACCTCTGAAAACGCCCTGCGTTTACAGATGCACCCAAGTGGCGCCGCCCCGAGAATCGAGCAGATGCTCGATGTGTCTACTGCAAGCGTATCGACGACTGCCCGGCAGAACACCGAACTGAAACCGTCTCCCGTAGAGTAGCTGCTACGAGAGAGATTCGCGCTATACAGAAAGCCTTTGTGACAAAACCGGCGACCAGCGGCAATTGGCCAGCCTGAACGCCTCGCCCGAACTCACGGGCGACTCAGCCAGGCCATCAGCAATCTGTTGATCCAGCCCGGGGTGATCTGCCCAAGGCTGAACAGCAGCCCGAACTGCAGCCCCACCGGGCGATGCACGGTGCTGGCATGGGCCTGCTTCCAGGCTGCTTCGGCGATCTGCTCGGCCTCCAGGCGCACGCCCAGACGGCGCATCACCGGTGGACGCTGCGTCTGGCTGCGAACCATCGGCGTGTTGACGAACGGCGGCATCAGGTCACCCACGCGGATGCCGTGTTCGCGCCACTCCAGCTCCAGCGCCTCGGTCAGTCCCCGTACGGCGAACTTGCTGGCCGAATAACTGGCCAGCTGTGGCACACC
>CAMPIF010000574.1 GCA_946886245.1 Ectopseudomonas composti
GCGCCGTAGCCCGGATGCAATCCGGGGAAAATGAAAAGGGCATCCCATGGGATGCCCTTTTTTCGTAACGCCGGCGGGATCAGTCGTCGCTGTCGTCGTCATCCCCGCCGTCGACCTTCATGCCCAGTTCCTTGATCTTGCGCGTCAGGGTATTGCGACCCCAGCCCAGCAGCAGGGCGGCGTCGCGGCGGCGGCCGGCTGTGTGCTTGAGTGCGGTCTCGATCATGATGCGCTCGAACGCCGGCACGGCGCTGTCGAGCAGGTTGGACTGGCCACGTGCCAGGGCCTGGTCGGCCCACAGGCGCAGCGCCTGCTCCCAGTTGGTCACCGGTGCGGCGTCCTGCGGCTGGGTCAGCAGCTCCGGCGGCAGGTCGTCGACATGCACCTCACGGCCCGAGGCCATGACGGTGATCCAGCGGCAGGTGTTCTCCAGCTGGCGCACGTTGCCCGGCCAGGGCAGGTGCTTGAGGTAATCCTCGGTTTCGCTCTTGAGCAGCTTGGGCTCCACTGCCAGTTCCTGCGCCGCACGGGCGAGGAAGTGGTGAGCGAGGGTCGGGATATCCTCGCGGCGATCGGCCAGACGTGGGATATGGATACGAATGACGTTGAGGCGGTGGAACAGGTCTTCACGGAACTTGCCGGCCTGCACCAGGGTTTCCAGGTTCTGGTGGGTGGCGGCGATGATGCGTACGTCCACTTTCACCGGGGTGTGGCCACCGACACGGTAGAACTCGCCATCGGCCAATACGCGCAGCAGACGGGTCTGGGTGTCGGCCGGCATGTCGCCGATCTCGTCGAGGAACAGGGTGCCGCCATCGGCCTGCTCGAAGCGACCGCGACGCTGGTTGGCTGCGCCGGTGAAGGCACCTTTCTCGTGGCCGAACAGCTCGGACTCCATCAGATCCTTGGGGATCGCCGCCATGTTCAGCGCAATGAACGGCGCTGCCGCGCGCGGGCTGTGGCGGTGCAGGGCGTGGGCCACCAGTTCCTTGCCGGTACCGGATTCACCATTGATCAGCACGGTGATATTGGAATGGCTGAGGCGGCCGATAGCGCGGAACACCTCCTGCATCGCCGGCGCCTCGCCGATGATTTCCGGGGTGCGTGCCTGCGCTGCGGGCGCGGCCAGGCTTTGTTGTTCCTGAGCGTGCTGGAAGGCGCGCTTGACCAGCGAGACGGCCTCGTCGACGTCGAACGGCTTGGGCAGGTATTCGAAGGCGCCACCCTGATAGCTGGCCACCGCGCTGTCCAGGTCGGAATGCGCGGTCATGATGATCACCGGCAGGCGCGGGTACAGCTCGCGGATGCGGGCCAGCAGGTCGAGGCCGCTGGCGCCGGGCATGCGGATATCGGAGATGATCACGTCCGGCTGCTGGCGGGTCAGGCGGGCGAGTACACCGTCGGCACTGTCGAAACTCTGGGTGGTCATGCCTTCCTGTTGCAGGGCCTTTTCCAGTACCCAGCGGATGGAACGATCGTCGTCGACAATCCAGACGGTTTCACTGCGGCTCATGGCGTGGGCGCTCCTTGTTCCAGCGGTAGGAAGATCGAGAATACGGTGTGGCCGGGATAGCTCTCGCACTCGATCAGACCCTGGTGCTGACTGATGATGTTCTGGGCGAGGGCCAGGCCCAGGCCGGTGCCGTCGGCACGCCCGCTGACCATGGGATAGAAGATGGTTTCCTGCAGCTCAGGCGGGATGCCGGGGCCGTTGTCGATGATCTCGACCTTGACCACCAGGCGGTGGCGCGTATGACCGATGGTGAACTGGCGCAGGGTGCGGGTACGCAGGCTGATGCGCCCGAGACCCATGTCGTGCTTCTGTCCGGCGATGGCCTGCATGGCATTGCGCACGATATTGAGCACGGCCTGGATCATCTGCTCGCGGTCGATCAGCAGGTCCGGAATGCTCGGGTCGTAGTCGCGTACCAACGTGATGCTGCCCTGGCTTTCCGCTTCGATCAGGTTGGCGACGCGCTCCAGCACCTCGTGCACGTTGGTCATCGCCAGCGATGGCAACTTGTTCGAGCCGAGCATGCGGTCGACCAGGTTACGCAGGCGGTCGGCCTCTTCGATGATGACGTTGGTGTAGTCCTTGAGCTCTTCGTTGGGCAGTTCGCGCGACAGCAGTTGCGCTGCGCCGCGAATGCCACCGAGCGGATTCTTGATTTCGTGGGCCAGGCCGCGCACCAGTAGTTTGGTGGTTTCCTGCTTGGACAGCTGCGCCTCTTCCTTGGTGATGCGCAGCAGGCGATCACGTGGATGCACCTCCAGCAGTAGCAGGGTTTCGCCCTTGCTGAACAGTGGGGTGACGGCGTAGTCCACGGTCAGCGTCTGGCCAGTGACCGAGGTCAGCACGGCTTCACGCTTGTTGAACGGATGAGCCTGCTCCACCGCCTGGCGCAGCGATGACAGCGCCTCTGGCGATTCGGTGAACAGGTCGCTGATGAACTGACCATGACTGCGCTGGCCGCTGACGGCCAGAAGCATTTCCGCCGCCGGGTTCATGTACTCAAGGCACAGCTGGCTGTTGAGCAACAGGGTGGCGGTGGTCAGGTTGTCGAGTAGCAGTCGATGCAGAGCGTCGTTGATGGTCATAGGCAGCGCATTCCGGCAATGGGCAGGAAAATGCAAGAAGCAAACCAAGGCCCCGAAAAGACGCACTTTTTATGGCCTGCCATCCCTGACGGCCCCTCTTTGGGCCGTCGCAAGCGAGGTCAAAAATGGCTTCCGGCAATTTCTGTGCGATCTGTCCGAGGTCTGGTGGCGTGGTAGCGAGGTCGGGTTGAGAAAAACGACCCAAAACAGGGAGAGCTTAGGAGGTGGTGCGTTCGATTGCAC
>CAMPIF010000575.1 GCA_946886245.1 Ectopseudomonas composti
GCTCGAAATCGACGCGGAAGTACAGCGGCACGCCGTTGGCCACCACCTCGACGATTGCCGCATCGGTCAGCCCAGCATCGCGCGCGGCCTGCAGTTGCGCATCGCTGAGGCGGCCGCGGCTGTCAATGATCTGCCGGGTCAGGCGCGCCACGGCATCGAACTCGCCATCACGAGCGCTGCGGATATCCGCTGCGCTCAGGCCTGCCTTGTCGGCGAACAGGCTGTGCGCAGCCAGGCAGTATTCGCAACTGTTGACCTGCGAGCTGGCCAGTGCCACCACTTCGCGCGCCTTGGCGTTCAGTGTGCCTTTGCCGAGCGCCTGGGACAGTGCCAGGTAGCCGCTCAGCGCGGCCGGGGCGTGGGCCAGGGTGGCGAAGGTGTTGGGGATGAAACCGAGGCCCTTGCGGATGCCTTCCAGTTGCGCCTGGGCGCTGGCAGCGGTGTGTTCGAAGGGCAGTGCGGTGATGCGCGTCATGGTGATTCTCCAGTCTTGGGTGAGGGCCTGTTGTTCAAGCCTGGAGCCATGCTAGTGAGTAGAACTGGCTTTTCGGATTCAGATCGTCGATGTTATGCGACAGATCGTCCAGAGTGCGAGATGACCATGGATCGCCTGTCCAGCCTGCTGCATCACTTCAACCTGCACGCCAGTACCTTTCACCGGGGTGGGTTCTGCGGCACCAGCAGCCATGGCGAGCAGGAGCCACATGGCTACATTCACCTGCTGCGCGCCGGGCGCATGAGCTTTCGCGAGGGCAATGGCCGCGAGCTGCGCCTGGAAGAGCCGAGCCTGATGCTGGTGGCCAGGCCGCGTCTGCACCAGATGAGCGCCAGCGAGGCCGATGGCGCCGAACTGGTCTGCGCCACCCTGGCCTTCGACGGGGGTATCGACAATCCGCTGTCGCGGTCACTGCCAGGTGCCATCGTCAAACCGCTGCGCGAGTTGCCGAGCCTGAGCGGTTGCCTGGACTGGCTGTTCGCCGAGGCGGCGGGGGAGGATTGTGGGCGTGAGCTGGTGCTCAACCGCCTGTTCGAGTTGATGGTGATCCAGCTGCTTCGGCACTTGATGAACAGCCGCGAGCTGGCCTCGGGGATGATGGCGGGCCTGGCCGAGCCACGTCTGGCGCGAGCGCTCAATCAACTGCACGAGAGGCCGCAGCATGGCTGGTCGGTGGCCGAGCTGGCGGCGCTGGCCGGCATGTCGCGCGCCAGTTTCGCTGCGCATTTCCACGACGTGGTCGGTGCTACGCCGGCCGATTACCTGGTGGGCTGGCGCGTCAGCCTGGCGCAGAAGCGCCTGCGCGAGGGCCGGCCCATGGCGCTGATCGCCGACGAGGTCGGCTATGAAAGCCCCTCGGCCCTGGCCCGCGCATTTCGCCGCAAGGTGGGGGCGAGTCCCAGCGAGTGGCTGAAGCAGGCGGGTTGAGGGTTGAATCCTGTCGCCACCGGGCTCGACCGACGTGTCGCGATGGTGCATGGTGGCGCCCCATGTCGTCAGCTCCGAGAGTGCGCTCCATGTTCGAAATCCAAACCATCGACCCGGCCTATTACCGTCAGCAGACTCGCCGCAGCACCATGGTGATCGCGCTCATCTTCTTGGCGCTGGCCATGCTCTGCGCCACGCTGAGCACGCAGGCGTTCGGCACGCCCGGTGGCGACAACTTCAAGTGGAACATGCTCGGTGTGCTGGCGGGGCTCGGCCTGACCCTTGCCCTGGTGCGTCAGCGACTCTGGTCGCGGCCGTTCATGGCGCCGGCCGTTTACGGCTGGCGACTCAAGCGCAGCCTGATGCGTGTCACCAACGTCATGCATCACGTCAAGGCGGGCGTGGCGCAGGGCGATGACAGCGCGATGAAGCTGCTGCGCTTCTACCACCTGGGGGTGAGTCAGATGCATCAACTCGATGGCAACTCCAGCGAGCTGAGCCAGATGGTGGGCGAGATCGACAGCCATCGCGAGGCGATGGAGCAGCAGGGGCTGGACATCGAGCAGACGCGGCTCGACGTGGCGTGGCTGGAGCGGGTCAAAACGTTTAGCTGAACACTTCCTGTCGATCCTGGGTTGGGGTCACAATGACTTTAAAGCTGTCATTGTGACTCGATTTCCTTGTTGTCATTAGTACCTGTTTTTTCTTATCTATCTGTTTTTGATAGAGAAAATATATGGCATGGAATCTGACTATCTCCGGGTGCAATGCCCATTACAGGAGAAATCAGATGAAATCCATTGCCTTGCTTGCCCTTTCCCTCGGCCTCGCGGCTGCCAATGTTCTGCAGGCTGCCGAAGTGGTGGCCGAACGTGAAGAAAACTCGCTGGGTGCCGGTTTCGGAGGTTTGTCCGGCCTGATGCTGGGCGCCGCCGCGGGTGGCCCTGTCGGTGCGCTGATGGGCGGCGCCGCCGGGCTCTGGGCCGGAGCGCAGGTCCAGGCTGCCACTGGCAATAGTGGAACCGCCTATGTGGTGCGCCACGAAGGCGGTCGTGAGCAGTGGGTGCGCTCGCCCAAAGAGCGCTTCGCGCTGGGTCAGCAGGTGGAGATGAATGGCATCCGCCTGCAGGCGCAGTAAGTCGATTTCAGCGCGGCTCGAGCGAGTCGCGGCACTCACTCTCTTTTCACTTCGAGGAACGTCATGAGTACGAATGTTCAGGGTCGTCTGGCCGTCGTCACCGGGGCCAGTTCGGGTATCGGCCTGGCGGTGTGTGATCTGTTGCTGCAGCGCGGCGCGCGCGTGCTGGCTTTCTCACGGCGTCTGGGCGCGCTGGAAGCGCTGCAGGCGTTGCACCCCGATCAGTTGCATTGGTGCGCGGGCGATGTCACCGATATCGATGCGCTGCATGGGCTGGCCG
>CAMPIF010000576.1 GCA_946886245.1 Ectopseudomonas composti
TGCCCGAGTCCGACTACGGCGCTGGCCTGACCAACACCGAATACGCACCGCTGGCGGAGATCATGGGTCGCTCGCTGATCGGCCCGGAGCCGTTCAACTGCGCCGCGCCGGATACCGGCAACATGGAAGTGCTGGTGCGCTACGGTAACGAGGCGCAGAAGCAGCAATGGCTGGAGCCGCTGCTGTCCGGCGAGATTCGTTCCGCCTTTGCCATGACCGAGCCGGGCGTGGCCTCGAGCGACGCCACCAACATGCAGGCCAATGCTCGCCGCGAGGGCGATGAGTGGGTGATCAACGGTCGCAAATGGTGGACCTCCGGTGCCTGCGACCCGCGCTGCAAGGTAATGATCTTCATGGGCCTGACCAACCCGGATGCGCCGCGTCACCAGCAGCATTCGATGATTCTGGTGCCGATGGATGCGCCAGGCGTCACCGTGCTGCGTCCGCTGCCGGTGTTCGGCTACGACGACGCGCCGCATGGGCATGCCGAAGTGCTGTTCGAGAACGTGCGCGTGCCCTACGAGAGCGTACTGCTCGGTGAAGGGCGTGGCTTCGAGATCGCCCAGGGGCGCCTCGGCCCGGGCCGTATCCACCACTGCATGCGTTCGATCGGCATGGCTGAACGCGCCCTGGAACTGATGTGCAAACGCGCCGTTTCGCGCACCGCCTTCGGCAAGCCGCTGGCGCGCCTGGGTGGCAACATCGATCACATCGCCGATTCGCGCATGGAGATCAACCAGGCGCGTCTGCTGACCCTGAACGCGGCTTACATGATGGATACCGTGGGCAACAAGATCGCCGCTAGCGAAATTGCCCAGATCAAGGTGGTGGCGCCCAACGTGGCGCTCAAGGTGATCGATCGTGCGATCCAGATGCACGGCGGCGCGGGCGTCTCCAACGACTTCCCGCTGGCCTACTGGTACGCCATGCAGCGTACCCTGCGCCTGGCCGATGGCCCGGACGAGGTGCATCGCGCAGCCATCGGCAAGTTCGAGATCGGCAAGTACGTGCCCAGCCGCTGATCCCGCAGCTGAAAGCAAAGAGGCCCGCATCTGCGGGCCTCTTTGTTCATGAGCCATCGACTTTACTGCTCGGTCGGCTCCAGGCGCACTCAGGAAACGCCGTTTCTCAGTGTTCCGGGGCTTTCTGGTCGCGGGTATTGAGCAGCGACAGGATCACCCCGCCTGCCAGCAGCCCCAGGGTGACGCCCAGCGAGAGCAGGGCGGGAACCTTGATCAGGTCATGCAGGAAGATCTTGCCGCCGATATACATCAGCACCAGCGCCAGGGCGTACTTCAGGTAGATGAAGCGGTGCATCAGTGCGGCCAGGGCGAAGTACAGCGCGCGCAGGCCGAGAATGGCGAAGATGTTCGAGGTGTAGACGATGAACGGGTCCTGCGAGATGGCCAGTACCGCTGGCACGCTGTCCACCGCGAACACCAGGTCGGCCAGCTCGATCAGCACCAGCGCCAGCAGCAGCGGGGTGGCGTACAGCAGCGGCTGACCGCTGACCTTGTCCTTCAGGCGTACCAGGAACTTGCCTTCGTGCAGCTCGTCGGTGACGCGAATGTGCTTGCGCACGAAGCGGATCACCGGGTTCTGCGCCAGGTCCGGGTGCGACTCCTCGTCACCACCACTGCGCAGCATCTTGATGCCGCTGAACAGCAGGAAAGCGCCGAAGATGTAGAGAATCCAGTCGAACTGCTGCACCAGAGCCGTGCCCAGGCCGATCATGATCGCGCGCAGCACGATCACGCCGAGAATGCCCCAGAACAGTACGCGATGCTGATATTTACGCGGGATATTGAAGTAGCCGAGGATCATCGCCATGACGAAGACGTTGTCCATCGACAGCGATTGCTCCACCAGGAACCCGGTGTAGTACTCCATCGCCTTGGTGCCGCCGAGCTGCCACCAGATCCAGCCGCCAAAGGCGACGCCGACACTGAAGTAGCCCGAATACAGCAGCAGGCTCTCGCGCATCTCGATTTCATGCTGATCGCGATGCAACACGCCGAGGTCGAGCACCAGCAATACGATGATCAGTACCAGAAAAGCCAGCCAGAACCAGCCGGGGGTACCGAAGATGGGGGATGTCAAAAAGGCAAGTAGAGCGTCCATGAGCCCTCCCTTATGTCTGCCTGAGTTGAAAGAAATCCACTCAGTGACTCCGACATCACGGTGAGAAACTCACCGCCAGAGGGGCCCGGCGTCACGCGGTGCGAAGACTAGCGTTTAATCCGGAAAGCCTCAAGCGTGGGTTAGCTGTTGCAGACACCGCCCGTTTCTAATAGACCCAGACCTCGACGCGGCGATTGCGGATGCGGCCGCTGTCCTGATCATTGGCCGCCACCGGCAGCTCGCTGCCCAGGCCTGTGATCTCGCGGAACAGCACACCCTGCTTGGCCAGTTCCCGGCGCACGGCCATCGCCCGCAGCTTGGAGAGCAGTTCGGCGCGCTCGGGATCACTCTTGGGGTCGCCGAAGCCGACCAGTGCCACCTTGTTCCTCAGCTTGTCGTGCTGCTTGAGGTAGTCCATTACGCGTTGCAGGTCCCGATAGGCCTTGTTGTCCAGGGTCGCGCTGCCTTCCTGAAAGCGAAAGTTCACCGACAGACGCTGCGCCTGCTCGGCGAGCTGGCGGTAGTCGTCCGGCATCTGCGCTTGCGGGGCGACCTTTACCGCCTGGACGGTCTGGGCAATGAAGCCGGTGTTGTCGACGATCGCCTGGCCGCGAGGGCTGTGAGCGAAGTCGATCAATGCGCGGGCCCAGGGGTTCTCCAGTTGCGGATCGTTGTAGATGAACAGGCGGCGAGCCAGCGGGTAATCCTCGGTGGCGATC
>CAMPIF010000577.1 GCA_946886245.1 Ectopseudomonas composti
GGGTATTGCCATGACCAGCGGCCAGCACCTGCAACTGGCCGCTGAGCGCAATCTGATGCTCAACGCCGGCAACGAAGCCGACATCAGCGTGGTCAAGCGCCTGTTCATTGGCGTGGGCGAAGGCCTGAGCCTGTTCGTGCGCAAGCTGGGCATGAAGCTCATCGCCAACCAGGGTGCGGTGCAGATTCAGGCGCAGAACGACCGCATGGAAATTCTCGCGCGCATGGGGCTGGACATCGTCAGCAGCGAGGATGAAATCCACATCACCGCGAAGAAGAAAATCCTCCTCAACGCCGCTGGCACCTACATCGCCCTTGACCAGCACGGTATCGAGTCCGGCACCCAGGGCGACTACCTGATCAAGTCGGCGCAGTTCGATCATCAAGGGCCGGCCAGCATGCCGGCTACGCATCCCGAGTATCCGAAGCTCGAATCCGCGCAGCGCATAAAGGTCCGTATATCGCGAGCGCCCGGCGCGCTGCAATCAAACTGGGCGGGTATGCCTTACACCCTATTTGCTGATGGTGCGCCAATTGAGCAAGGCGTTCTGGACCAAACCGGCTTCCTGACCTTCGAGCATCAGGTGATTACCCGCCAGTACCGGCTGGAGATGGCCAATGGTGTCAGCTACCAGATTCCAGTGCCCGAGGAGTACCGCAATCCCGAGCAGGGGCACTTGGCCAATCGCGGCTTCAACCATCACCCCGCCGCCAGCGACGATCCCGAGATCGGCCTGCCCGCTTCGCACACAGATCATCGCAACGACTACGCCGCGCTACTGGAAGAAAAGAACAAGCGCAAAGGAGAAGCCTCATGAAGCCGCGCGAAATTGTCGCCCCGCTGGCGCTGAAGCACACCCAGGAAGTGATGTGCATGAACCCCTGGTTCGTCTTCGACACCGAATACCGGCCCCTGCCTGCCACCTACAAGCCTTTGATCAATGGCGAGGAAGCCTTTCACGCCGTACATAAAGCCATCGCCAATGCGAAGAAGTCCGTGGACATCATTTGCTGGGGCTTTCAGCCCTCGATGTACTTCATTCGTGATGGCGAGCACCCAAGCATTGGCGAACTGCTCATGGCCAAGGCAAAGGACAAGAAAAACCCGGTGCGTGTGCGAATCCTGGGTTGGGAAGCACCTTTCAATTTGACGGGAAAGGCGACGGGGGAATCCAACCTGCCGGGCAAGGGGACGGTGCGAATCGGTGACCGCGAGGGGCAAACCGCCACAGACGAACAATATGCCTTTGACCGCCACTGGTTCCGT
This sequence comes from Ectopseudomonas composti, assembly GCA_946886245.1. The sequence goes on from CAMPIF010000577.1 coordinate 1,267, forward strand.
GAGTGTTCAGCCAGGGGTATGGAGGCGACGTTTTGGACCAAGGATTGCCCGGTGTTCGTCAGTCGCGGCTTCGACCCGCTGCAACGCGCCGAAATCGCCTATCAGGCGGCTCTGCACAGCCTTGACCCGGACCTCAGCAAAACGACGATATCTATGATGGCTGGGGCCCCCAGCCACCACCAGAAGACGGTTCTTGTCGATTACGAAGTCCCCGAGCTTGCCGTCGGTTTCGTCATGGGCCACAACATGCTTGACGAGTATTGGGACACTGACCAGCACTCGGCCTGGGGGCGTACCTACACCGACCGACCTCTCCCCAACCGAGGTGCGCGCGGTCGCCTGCCGCGCCAGGATATTTCCTGCCGTGTCACCGGGCCGATACTTGCACACCTGCACCACAATTTCGCCTCCTCCTGGCGTCGGGAAACCGGAGAAGACCTCTTTCTATCGCGCAACGCCGATGCAGTCGCGCAGCAGTTGCCGCTGGGCGAGGAAGACGCGTTGACCATGGCCCAACTTCTGCGCACCCAACCTCAGGAGGGCAAGCGCGATATTGAGCAGCTCTACTTGCAGGTGATCAACAACGCCACCCAGTTCATCTACATCGAAAACCAGTACTTCCGCTGGCCGGCCCTGGCAGACGCCATCCTGAAAGCTGCCAAGCGCCAGACCAACAAGGGGCGAGACCCCGGCACCCATGGCGCCTTGCATCTGTTCGTGGTCACCAACGCCAACAAGGACGGTGTGGGCCCCGGCATCGTCAACACCCAGCGTATGCTCGAACTGTTGGGCCGCGAAGATGGCATGCCCAGCGTCACCAAGCTGCGTCGTATCGAACAGGCCAAACAGCGTGCCGCCAAGTTCGAGCCTGCCTGGTCTGAGCGCGTCGAGCGCAAGGTCATTGAATGGGCGACAGCGCTACCTGACGCCCTGAGCGGGACAGACCTGGGTGAAAGAGCGCGTGACGCGCAGCGCGAGGCCGACGAGCGCGCGCGTCGACGCCAGATCGAACTCGAACAGGAAATCGAAGCCATCGAGCAGAGCGAGGTCGAGCGGCCAGAGGAGCGTCCCGGCCTGAAGGTCCATATCTGCTCCCTGGTGGCCAAGGACTCTCCTGCCGACGCCTGGATGCCGGTGTACATCCACTCCAAGCTGCTGATCGTCGATGACGTCTTCACCACCCACGGCTCGGCCAATATCAACACCCGCAGCATGCAGGTGGACAGCGAGATGAATATCGCCCACGAGAATGCCGAGGTGACTCAGCCCATGCGGCGGCGCCTCTGGAGTCTGCATACCCGTGGGAAGGGGGCGCAGGATGACCCGAAACAGGCGTTCGACGAATGGGGTGACATCCTCAAGAGGAATAAGGACCGCCTGAACGGTGAGGACGAAGAAAAGGCCGGTGTGCCCGATGCCCCCATCATCGAGTTCTTCTATGACCCGACAACGCTGGAGAACATGGATTGATCAACCGACTGTTTCTACTCGCCTGTCTGCTGCTCGCTGGCTGTGATTCCGGCAGCGTCGTCAATGCTCCGCAAAAGGATCTCACCGTGGACCCGCTTACCC
>CAMPIF010000578.1 GCA_946886245.1 Ectopseudomonas composti
TCCTAGGTCTGCGTACCCTGACCATCATCAAGTGGGCGATGGAAACCATCCACCGCATCCAGAAGCGCGACGGTGCCCCGGACGAGGATCTGGTCAACATCGACTTCATCCCGCTGGATGACAAGAAAACCTACGACATGCTGCAGAAGGCGGAGACCACGGCGGTCTTCCAGCTCGAATCGCGCGGCATGAAGGAACTGATCAAGAAGCTCAAGCCCGACTGCCTGGAAGACATGATCGCACTGGTGGCGCTGTTCCGCCCCGGCCCGCTGCAGTCCGGCATGGTGGACGACTTCATCAACCGCAAGCACGGCCGCGCCGAGCTGTCCTATCCGCACCCGGACTACCAGTACGCCGGCCTCGAGCCGGTGCTCAAGCCTACCTACGGCATCATCCTGTATCAGGAGCAGGTGATGCAGATTGCCCAGGTCATGGGGGGCTACACCCTGGGGCAGGCGGACATGCTGCGGCGTGCCATGGGCAAGAAGAAGCCCGAGGAAATGGCCAAGCAGCGCGGCGGCTTCATCGAAGGTTGTGCCAGCAATGGCATCGACGCCAACCTGGCGGGCAACATCTTCGATCTGGTGGAGAAGTTCGCCGGTTACGGCTTCAACAAGTCGCACTCGGCTGCCTACGGCCTGGTGTCCTACCAGACGGCCTGGCTCAAGGCGCATTACCCGGCGCCGTTCATGGCGGCGGTGCTCTCGGCGGATATGCACAACACCGACAAGGTGGTGATCCTGGTCGAAGAGTGCCGCAACATGAAGTTGCGCATCGATCCGCCGGACGTCAACGTGTCCGAGTTCAAGTTCACCGTCAACGACGACGGTCGTATCGTCTACGGCCTGGGTGCGGTCAAGGGTGTGGGCGAGGGGCCGGTCGAGGCCATCGTCGAATGCAGAGCCTCCGGTGGTCCGTTCAAGGACCTGTTCGACTTCTGCAACCGCGTCGACCTCAAGCGCATCAACAAGCGCACCCTGGAAGCGCTGATCCGCAGCGGTGCGCTGGATCGTCTCGGTCCGTACTATCAGGACGAGCTCAAGGCCTATCAGGCCAGCGTGGACAAGAACCGCGCCGTGCTGCTGGCGTCCATGGAAGAGGCCGTGCAGTCCGCCGAGCAGACCGCGCGCAGCGCCGAGAGCGGCCATATGGATCTGTTCGGTGGCCTGTTCGCCGAACCCGAGGCGGACGTCTACGCCAATCATCGCAAGGCGCGCGAACTGCCGATCAAGGAGCGCTTGAAAGGCGAGAAGGACACCCTGGGCATCTACCTGTCCGGCCATCCCATCGACGAATACGAAGGCGAGATTCGCCGTTTCGCCCGCCAGCGCATCGTCGAGCTGAAGCCGGCGCGCGACACCCAGACCATCGCCGGGATGATCGTCAACCTGCGGGTGATGAAGAACAAGAAGGGCGACAAGATGGGCTTCATCACCCTTGATGACCGCTCCGGGCGCATCGAAGCCTCCTTGTTCGCCGATGCCTTCGCCAGCAACCAGGCGTTGCTGCAGAACGATGCGTTGGTGGTGGTCGAGGGCGAAGTCAGCAATGACGACTTCTCCGGTGGCCTGCGTCTGCGTGCCAAGCGCGTGATGAGTCTGGAAGAGGCGCGTACCGGCCTCGCTGACAGCCTGCGGCTGAAGGTCGCTGGCGAAGCGCTCAAGGGGGATCGCCTGCGCTGGCTGGCCGAACTGTGCAGCAAGCACAAGGGCGCCTGCCCGGTGACGCTGGACTACAGTGGCGAGGAGGCACGCGCCTTGCTTCAATTTGGCGATGCCTGGCGAATCGACCCGGCCGACACTTTGATTCAGGCATTGCGTGACCAGTTCGGGCGCGACAACGTCTTTTTGCACTACCGCTGATGCAAGGGGGGAAAATACCCCTTTGTGTTGGCATCGACACCTGCGGGTGTCGACCCGCTGCGTCCTATCCCTTAAGGTAGGACGCCTAATGGATACAGCTCCCCGGCCACTTGGCCGTCGACGCAAGACGGATGACTATGAACCCGAATTTCCTCGATTTCGAACAGCCGATCGCCGACCTGCAAGCCAAGATCGAAGAGCTACGCCTGGTTGGTAACGACAACTCGCTGAATATCGGCGATGAGATTGCCCGCCTGCAGGACAAGAGCAGCACCCTGACCGAAAGCATCTTCGGCAACCTGACCAGCTGGCAGATCGCCCAGTTGGCACGCCATCCGCGACGCCCTTACACCCTGGATTACATCCAGCACATCTTCACCGAGTTCGACGAACTGCACGGCGATCGTCACTTCTCCGACGACGCCGCCATCGTCGGTGGTATCGCCCGTCTGGGCGATCAGCCGGTGATGATCATCGGTCACCAGAAAGGCCGTGAAGTGCGCGAGAAGGTTCGCCGCAACTTCGGCATGCCGCGCCCGGAAGGCTACCGCAAGGCCTGCCGTCTGATGGAAATGGCCGAACGCTTCAAGATGCCGATCCTCACCTTCATCGACACGCCCGGTGCCTACCCGGGTATTGATGCCGAGGAGCGCGGCCAGAGCGAGGCCATCGCCTGGAACCTGCGGGTGATGGCGCGCCTGAAGACCCCGATCATCGCCACCGTCATTGGTGAAGGGGGGTCCGGTGGTGCGCTGGCCATCGGCGTCTGCGACCAGTTGAACATGCTGCAGTACTCCACCTACTCGGTGATCTCCCCGGAAGGCTGCGCCTCGATTCTCTGGCGTACCGCCGAGAAGGCGCCGGATGCCGCCGAAGCCATGGGCATTACCGCCGAGCGCCTGAAGGATCTGGGTATCGTCGATCAGGTCATCGCCGAGCCGCTGGGGGGCGCGGGCCGTGTCCCGGCGGCGG
>CAMPIF010000579.1 GCA_946886245.1 Ectopseudomonas composti
CTGGCGCGCTCGGGCATCCGCGTGATGTGCATTGCACCCGGTGTGTTCGAGACGCCGATGATGGCCGGCATGCCGCAGGAGGTGCGGGATTCGCTGGCGGCCAACGTGCCGTTCCCGCCGCGGCTGGGGCGCCCCGACGAATATGCGGCACTGGTGCGGCACATCGTCGAGAACCCGATGCTCAATGGCGATGTGATCCGCCTCGATGGCGCGCTGCGCATGGCGGCGAAGTAACGGACAGGTAGCCCGGATGTAATCCGGGAGGAACTCACGCAGATTTCCCGGATTGCATCCGGGCTACGCGATTCGAAGGTGAAACTCATGAAACAGCAACTCGACCCCGTGGTTATCGTCAGCGCAGTGCGCACGCCCATGGGCGGCTTTCTTGGTGATCTGGCCGGTCTGACGGCGGCTGAACTGGGCGCCGTAGCCATCCGCTCGACCCTGGAGCGTGCCGGGCTCGCGGCCGAGGCAGTGGACACGGTACTGATGGGCTGCGTACTGCAGGCCGGACAGGGCCAGGCACCGGCGCGCCAGGCCGCGTTGGGCGCCGGGCTGAGCCAGGCGGCGCAGTGCACCACGCTGAACAAGATGTGTGGCTCCGGTATGCAGGCGCTGATGCTCGGTCACGACCAGTTGCTTGCCGGCAGCGCCGATGTGCTGGTGGCCGGTGGCATGGAGAGCATGTCCAATGCGCCGTACTTGCTGGCGCGCGCCCGTGGCGGTTATCGCATGGGCCATGGCCAGGTGCTCGACCACATGTTCCTCGACGGCCTGGAAGACGCCTACGAGCGCGGCCGGCTGATGGGCACCTTTGCCGAGGATTGCGCGCAGCAGTATCGCTTCAGTCGTGAGGAGCAGGACGCCTATGCCCTGGAGTCGCTGCGCCGCGCCCAGCAGGCGATAACCGACGGCAGTTTCGCCCGTGAGATCGTCGCCGTGCAGGCGCCACAGGGGCGTGAACGGCGCCTGGTCAGCAGCGATGAGCAGCCGCCCAAGGCCCGCCCGGACAAGATACCCGGCCTGAAGCCGGCGTTCCGCGAGGGCGGCACGGTCACGGCGGCCAATGCCAGCTCCATTTCCGACGGCGCCGCCGCACTGCTGTTGATGCGCCTGTCCGAGGCTCAGGAACGCGGCCTGGCGCCGCTGGCGCGCATCGTCGGTCATGCTGGCCACGCCCAGGCGCCGAATCTGTTCACCACCGCTCCGGTTTCGGCGATCCAGCGCTTGCTGGCGCGTATCGAGTGGCCACTGGAGACGATCGACCTGTTCGAGATCAACGAGGCGTTCGCCGTGGTGCCGATGGTGGCCATGCGTGAATTGGGCATCGACCACGACAAACTCAACGTAAACGGCGGCGCCTGTGCCCTGGGCCATCCCATCGGCGCATCCGGTGCGCGCATTCTGGTGACGCTGCTGGCGGCGCTTGAGCAGCGCGAGCTCAAGCGTGGCGTGGCCTCCGTGTGCATCGGTGGCGGTGAAGCCACTGCCGTGGCTATCGAGTTGTATTGACTCGACCCCTAGGGTGCGCCGTGCGCACCGAGAGTTTCCGCCAACCAGCGGTGCGCACGGCGCACCCTACGTATGGAGCCAGCCATGCTGCCCAACGAAGAAGAAATCCTGATCCGTGACATGGCCCGCCAGTTTGCCCAGGAACGGTTGAAACCCTTCGCCGCCGACTGGGATCGCGAGCATCGTTTCCCAGCCGAAGCCATTGCCGAGATGGGGCAACTGGGCTTCATGGGCATGCTGGTGCCGCAGCAGTGGGGCGGCGCCGAGACCGGCCACCTGGCCTACGCCATGGCCCTGGAGGAGGTAGCGGCTGGCGATGGCGCCTGCTCCACCATCATGAGCGTGCATAACTCGGTGGGCTGCATGCCGATCCTCAAATACGGCAGCGAGGAGCAGAAGCAGCGCTTTCTCCGCCCGCTGGCCGAGGGCAAGATGCTCGGTGCCTTCGCCCTGACCGAACCGCAGGCCGGCTCCGACGCCAGCGACCTGCGCACCCGCGCCCGGCGTGACGGCGAGCACTACGTGTTGAACGGCGCCAAGCAGTTCATCACCTCCGGCAGTCATGCCGGCATGGTCATCGTGTTCGCCGTCACCGATCCGCAAGCGGGCAAGAAGGGCATCAGCGCCTTTATCGTGCCCACCGACACGCCGGGATTCTCCGTGGCCAGGGTCGAGGACAAGCTCGGTCAGCATGCCTCCGACACCTGCCAGCTCCAGCTCGACGAGGTGCGCATTCCGGCCAGCTTGCGCCTGGGCGAGGAGGGCGAGGGCTATCGCATCGCCCTGGCCAACCTGGAAGGCGGACGCATCGGTATCGCCGCGCAAGCGGTGGGCATGGCGCGGGCGGCATTCGAGGCGGCGCGTGATTACGCCCATGAGCGGGTGACTTTCGGCAAGCCGATCATCGAGCACCAGGCCGTGGCCTTTCGCCTGGCCGACATGGCCACGCAGATCGCTGTGGCACGGCAGATGGTGCACCACGCCGCCAGCCTGCGCGAAGCGGGACAGGCGTGCCTGACCGAGGCCTCGATGGCCAAGCTGTTCGCCTCGGAGATGGCCGAGCGGGTGTGTTCGGCGGCGATCCAGACGCTAGGTGGCTACGGTTACCTCAAGGACTTTCCGGTCGAGCGCATCTACCGCGACGTGCGCGTGTGCCAGATCTACGAAGGCACCAGCGACATCCAGAAGATCCTGATCGCGCGCGCCCTGTGATCGCGATCCGGCTGGCGCAGCCCGGCGACCTGCCGGCGCTGTTCGCCTACCTGGGCGAACAGTTGCTGGAGAACGGCAGGGACGGCACGCCGCTGTTCCAGCCGATGG
>CAMPIF010000580.1 GCA_946886245.1 Ectopseudomonas composti
GGCTTTCGCAGAAGGCCAACGCGGCGATGATGGTCATGACGGTGCTGCTGCTGATGGCATCGACCTGGGCATAGGGTTCGTTGAGCCTGAAGCTGCTGTTCGCCGCTTCGGTCGCGCCGAAGGCCCGCAGCACGCTGCGCAGGTGCTGCTCATCGTTCTTCGCGGCGGCGGAGATCGCGTAGAGGGCGTGGGCCAGGCGTACGCCGTGACGCTCACCGATCTGTCGCGACTGCTCGAGCACCTGCCAGGGGTTCTGTCCCTCACCGCTGCCTGGCAGCATGTTCCAGACCAGGGCCCGCGCCGCCATCGGGGCGCCCCACCACTTCTCGTTGTCCAGGCAGCTCATGGCACGCTCGGTCTTGGCCGCGATGTCCTTGGGCACGCCGACGGCATTCTGCGAGTTGATGTCGTTCTGAATGGCTTGCAGTCCCTGGATCAGGCCGAGCAGGTAGATCAGTTCGTCGAGGTCCTTGTCGAAGGCCGGGCAGCTATCGCCAATGCGGATATCGAAGCGCTTCTCGTAGTGGTTGGCGAAGTTCTGGTACGACTGGTATTGGCGCCGTGCCGCCAGTTCGGCATAGCGCTTCTGGGTGATGCGTGCGTCCTGCGCCTCTTCGATCTGCTTGCTGCGTGAGGCGCGCAGGTAGCGCAGCTCCTGCTCGAAGGCGGTCTGCTCGGCACAGGTGGCGGCGGTGAGGTAGAGCAGGGTCAGCAACTGCTGGTTGTCGGCACCCATGCCGCTGGTGGACTGGATGAGTGGGGCGACGGACGCGCCGGAATAACAGGCCATGTCGGCGTCATGGCTTTCGAGCATGGGGCCGACCAGGTTGTTTTCCATGAAGCGCAGCGATTGGTTGGCACCGAAGCGCTTGATCGGGGTGCAGGCTGTCAGTAGCACCAGCGATGCAAGGGCACACAGGCGCAGCACACGAGAGGCTCCCATGACGTTCTCCATCGTTATTGTTGTAGAGGCGCATCCAGCGCAGGGTCTTGTGTGTCGGCCAGGCGTAAGCGGGCCGACCACCCAAGCACTCTACTGGCAGCGGGTTGGGCTGATACCCAATCTTCTGGTGGGTGTGGCGGAGTGGTGGACGGGGTGTCTAGTGCTGAGCGTTACCGAATCGCCGCAGGCGCGGCGAATGGCGCCTGCGCGATTTCACTGGGGCTGCTGCTGAAACTGGCGGCGATAGTGGTTGGGGGACAGCCCCGTATGCTGGCGGAACAGGCGCGCGAAGAAGCTGGCATCGTCGTAGCCGATCTCGTAGCTGACGGTCTTGATGCTCTTGCGAGTGGAAGACAGCAGGCTCTTGGCGGTTTCGATGCGCAGGCGTTGCAGGTAGTGCAGGGGCTTGTCGCCGGTGGCACCCTGGAAACGACGCATGAAGTTGCGGATGCTCATGCCGTGCTCGCGGGCCACGTCCTCGAAACGGAACTTGTCGGCATAGTGCTCCTCCAGCCAGTGCTGGATCTGCAGCACGGTGACGTCCTGATGCAGCTTCTGGCCGCCGAAGCCGATGCGCCCTGGCGTATAGCTGCGCTGTACCTCGTAGAGAATGTCGCGCGCCACGCCCTGGGCCACGCCGGCGCCGCAGTAGCGTTCGATCAGATAGATATAGAGGTCGCAGGCCGACGTGACGCCGCCTGCGCAATACAGATTGTCGGCATCGGACAGGTGCTTGTCCTGATTGAGCAGCACCTTGGGAAAACGCTCGGCAAATTCGCGGAAGAAACGCCAGTAGGTGGTCGCTTCCTTGCCGTCGAGCAGGCCGGCTTCGGCCATCCAGAACACCCCGCTGGCCTCGCCGCAGATCGCCGTGCCGCTGGCATGCTGACGTTTGAGCCAGTCCAGCACCTGTGGATAACGACGACTGAGTGCGTCGAAGTCGTCCCAGAAGGCGGGCAGGATGATCACGTCGCAGCTGTCCAGGCCGCCGTCTACCGGCACCTTGACCTTGCTGAAGCTGTTCACCGGCAGTCCATCCGGGCTGACCAGATGGATGTCGAACGGCGGTTCGAAGCCCAGGCCTTGCTGCTTGGCATAGCGAATGCCAGCCATGTGGAAGAAGTCCTTGGCCTGCATCAGGGTGGAGGCGAACACGCCGTCGGTGGCGAGAATGCTGACGCGGCGCAACGCCGTGCGCGGCTCTGGAATAACCATAAGTATTTATTCTTGTTCAAGGCTAAGTGGTCATGCAGCGGCTGGATCGTCTTATTTTTTGGCGCTTGTGTCCAGTGCGACCAAGCGTTTGCTTGGCTAAAGTCGAGGCCATGCTTTTTCTCCCGCCTCAGACACAGGTAGCGCCATGATCCCCAGAACTCTATTCAGCTCCGACCATGAACTGTTTCGCGACAGCGTGCGCAAGTTTCTCGAGCAGGAAGCCGTGCCTTATCACCAGCAATGGGAGAAGGACGGGCATGTCGACCGCGCGCTATGGAACAAGGCGGGCGAGGCGGGGATGCTGTGTTCGCATATCCCGGAGGAGTACGGCGGCATGGCGGCCGACTTCCTCTACAGCACCGTGGTGATCGAGGAAATCGGTCGGCTTGGATTGACCGGCATCGGTTTCTCGCTGCATTCGGACATCGTCGCGCCCTACATCCTGCACTACGGCAGCGAGGCGCAGAAGCAGCACTACCTGCCCAGGTTGGTGAGCGGCGAGATGGTCACGGCCATCGCCATGACCGAGCCGGGGGCGGGGTCCGACCTGCAGGGCGTGAAGACCACTGCCGTTCTCGATGGCGACGAATACGTCATCAACGGCTCGAAGACCTTCATCACCAATGGCTGGCTGGCCGATCTGGTGATCGTCGTGGCCAAGACCGACCCCAA
>CAMPIF010000581.1 GCA_946886245.1 Ectopseudomonas composti
CGGCGGCATGCGAAGTTTTGGAGGCGAAGATGTCCAGTCATATCGAACACAAATCCCAGGAAGAGCTGGCCGCCCTGTTCCGCGCCGGCATGACCAGCGGCGTCGGCAAGAGCGTCAAGCACGAGAGCGCGGACAAGCACGTGTCCGGCGAAGCGGTCTATGTCGACGACCGCCTGGAATTCCCCAACCAGTTGCACGTCTACGCGCGCCAGTCGGATCGCGCCCATGCGCGCATCCTGCGTATCGACACCCGCCCTTGCTACGAATTTCCAGGCGTGGCCATCGCCATCACCAAGGATGACGTACCCGGTCAGTTGGACATCGGCCCAGTGGTCGCTGGTGATCCATTGCTGGCTGACGGCAAGGTCGAGTACGTGGGCCAGGTGGTGCTGGCAGTCGCCGCAGACAGCCTGGAAACCGCGCGCAAGGCGGCCATGGCCGCGATCGTCGAATACGAGGACCTGGAGCCGGTGCTCGACGTGGTCGATGCCTTGCGCAAGAAGCATTTCGTGCTGGCCAGCCACACCCACCGCATCGGTGACTCGGCCAGCAAACTGGCCAGCGCCCCGCGTCGCCTGCAGGGCAGCCTGCATATCGGTGGCCAGGAGCACTTCTACCTGGAAACCCAGATTTCCTCGGTCATGCCCAGCGAAGACGGCGGCATGCTGGTCTACACCTCGACGCAGAACCCCACCGAGGTACAGAAGCTGGTGGCCGAAGTGCTCGGCGTGCCGATGAACAAGATCGTCATCGACATGCGCCGCATGGGCGGCGGTTTCGGCGGTAAGGAAACCCAGGCCGCCGGCCCGGCGTGCCTGTGCGCGGTCATCGCCCACCTCACCGGCCGGCCGACCAAGATGCGCCTGCCGCGCGTCGAAGACATGAGCATGACCGGCAAACGTCACCCCTTCTACGTCGAGTACGACGTCGGCTTCGATGACGACGGCCTGCTGCACGGCATCGAGATGGACCTGGCCGGCAACTGCGGCTACTCGCCGGATCTCTCCGGCTCCATCGTCGACCGCGCCATGTTCCACTCGGACAACGCCTACTTCCTCGGCAACGCCACCATCAACGGCCATCGCTGCAAGACCAACACCGCCTCGAACACCGCCTACCGCGGCTTCGGCGGCCCGCAGGGCATGGTCGCCATCGAGGAAGTGATGGACGCCGTCGCCCGCAGCCTGGGCAAGGACCCGCTGGACGTGCGCAAGCTCAACTACTACGGCAAGACCGAGCGCAACGTCACCCACTACCACCAGACCGTCGAGCACAACGTCATCCACGAGATGACTGCCGAGCTGGAGGAGAGCTGCGAGTACGCCAAGCGTCGTGAAGAAATTCGCGCCTTCAACGCCAAGAGCCCGGTATTGAAGAAAGGCCTGGCCATGACCCCGGTGAAATTCGGCATCAGCTTCACCGCCACCTTCCTCAACCAGGCCGGCGCGCTGATCCACATCTACACCGACGGCTCGATCCACCTGAACCACGGCGGCACCGAGATGGGCCAAGGCCTCAACACCAAGGTCGCGCAGGTCGTGGCCGAGGTGTTCCAGGTCGATATCGAGCGCATCCAGATCACCGCCACCAACACCGACAAGGTACCGAATACGTCGCCAACCGCCGCCTCCAGCGGCGCCGACCTCAACGGCATGGCGGCGAAGAACGCGGCGGAGATCATCAAGCAGCGCCTGGTGGACTTCCTGGTGCGCGAGTACAAGGTCAGCCCGGAAGACGTGGAATTCCGCAACGGCCAGGTGCGCGTGCGCGATCAGTTCCTGTCCTTCGAGGAGATGATCCAGAAGGCCTACTTCGGTCAGGTCTCGCTGTCTTCGACCGGTTTCTACCGCACACCGAAGATTTTCTACGACCGCGACAAGGCCGCTGGCCGTCCCTTCTACTACTACGCCTACGGCGTGGCCTGCGTGGAAGTGCTGGTCGACACCCTGACCGGCGAATACCGCATGCTGCGCGGCGACATCCTGCATGACGTCGGCGACTCGCTGAACCCGGCCATCGACATTGGCCAGGTCGAGGGCGCCTTCGTCCAGGGCATGGGCTGGCTCACCATGGAAGAACTGGTGTGGAACGCCAAGGGCAAGCTGATGACCAACGGGCCGGCCAGCTACAAGATCCCGGCCATCGCGGACATGCCCATCGACCTGCGCGTGAAGCTGGTGGAGAACCGCAAGAACCCGGAAGACACCGTGTTCCACTCCAAGGCCGTCGGCGAACCGCCGTTCATGCTCGGCATCGCCGCCTGGTGTGCCCTGAAGGACGCCGTGGCCAGCCTGGCAGACTACAAGGTGCAGCCGCAGATCGACGCCCCGGCTACCCCCGAGCGCGTGCTCTGGGGCGTGGAGCAGATGCGCAAGTTGAAACAAGCCAGAACAAGCGCCGTCGAAATGGAAACGGTCGGAGCGTAGGGTGGGCTTCAGCCCACCAACATCAACGGGGGTGTATTGGTGGGCTGAAGCCCACCCTCCCCCCAAACCACGGTGCACAACAATGACAAAACACACCGAACCGAATAACCGCCCTGCTCGCCCGGCACCGGAGCCGATTCTCGACCCTTCGCCGAGCAACTGGCGCCTGCCGCGCCCGGGACAGACCACGCCTTCCTGGAGGCTGAGCAAATGAGCTGGATCAGCGCCCTCGCCGACCTGCAGCAACAAGGTGAAGCCTGCGTTCTGGTGACCATCATCGAAGAGCGAGGCTCGACGCCGCGCAACGCCGGCTCGAAGATGGTGGTCACCGCCGACCGCATCTTCGAAACCATCGGCGGCGGCCACCTGGAATACAAGGCCATGGAGAT
>CAMPIF010000582.1 GCA_946886245.1 Ectopseudomonas composti
ATGGAAGCCTGGGTCACCGGCTTGCGCGTGTTGGAGCCGTTGAAGATGACGTCGGTCATCGACTCGCCACGCAGGTTCTTCGCCGAGCTTTCGCCCATCACCCAGCGCACGGCATCGATGATGTTGGACTTGCCGCAACCATTGGGCCCGACCACCGCCGCCATGTTGCTGGGGAAGCTCACCGTCGTCGGATCGACGAAGGACTTGAAGCCGGCCAGCTTGATGTTCTTCAGGCGCATCGGGGCTCAGCGCTCGGCCAGGGTCGCCAGCACCAGCTGGCAGTTGTGCTGACCATAAGCCTGCAGCACCTCGCGCGCGCGCGCGTGGTCACGGGCGATGATCGCCTGCAGCAGACTGGCAAAGGTGCCCATGAACTGGCCCATCTCGCCTTTGCGCCGCTCCAGCGCCAGGTGATAGGTGCGACTGATGGCCGGCAGCAGATTCTCCAGGGTTTCCTGCAGATAGGGATTGTCGGCGAAGGGAAAGGCCGCACGCATCACATCGAAGCTGCTCTCGACGAAGGCGCCGATATCGCCGCGTTCCAGACTGGCCAGCAGGCGCTGCTGGATATCGACGAAGGGCGCCAGGTCGGTTTCCACCTTCCAGCGCTCGATCACCGCACGCGCCAGCATGATGTAGAGCTCGATGGTCAGCGCGTAGAGGCTGGTGACGTGATGCGGGGTCAGTTCGCTGACCTGGGCACCACGGCGCGGCAGGATCACGATCAGGTGGCGACGCTCGAGAATCAGCAGCGCTTCGCGCACCGAACCACGACTGACGTTGAGGGCCTGGGTGACTTTCTGCTCCTGGATGCGCTCACGCTCCTTGAGCTCACCGCGAATGATGCGTTCGGCCAGGTAATGGGCAATTTGCTCGGCGAGGCTGTCCGGGGCCTTGAATGTCATGACATTCCTTATTTGCGTCGATCCAGGGGCAGGCGGTCGAGTCTGGGAGCCCCGTCACGGCTGGGCGGGAGCAAGAAAATCTGGCGGCGAGTGTAACACAGGGTGTTACCCCGCCAAGCGTGCCCGCAGGGCACTTTCCGTTCTAAAGGTTGGTCGTGGGCGTCTGTCCATGAAAATGGATTGTCCTACAATCTGGGATGAGCCCCGCGAGAGCAATGACCTGGAGAATTCGATGTTCGAACGCCTGCCTTCACACTGGATGCTCGCCCTGAAAAAGGTCGGCTACTGGATCTGGCTGATCCCGGTACTGGGCATCCCGCTGAGCTATCACTGGTCACAGGGCAGCGCCCATGCAGACGCCTGGCCCTGGCTGGTGATCGGCGTGGTGTTCGGCGTGATTCCCCTGCTGGACTTCGTCGTCGGTCGCGACCCGGCCAACCCGGATGAGCGCGACGAAGTGCCGGCCCTGGAAGCCCAGGGCTACTACCGCCTGCTGAGCCTGGCCACGGTGCCGCTGCTGCTGGCGATGCTAGTGTGGAGCGGCTGGATATTCGCCACGTACGAAGGCTGGAGCTGGGTCGGCAAGCTCGGCTGGGTGCTGTCGGTCGGTACGGTGATGGGCGCCATCGGCATCACCGTGTCGCACGAGCTGATCCACAAGGACGCACTCCTGGAGCAGAATGCTGGCGGCCTGCTACTGACAGCGGTGTGCTACGCCGGCTTCAAGGTGGAGCATGTGCGCGGCCATCACGTTCACGTCTCCACGCCCGAGGATGCCTCCTCCTCACGCTTCGGCCAGAGCCTCTATGCCTTTTTGCCCCACGCCTACAAGCACAACTTTCTCAACGCCTGGAAGCTGGAGGCCGAGCGTCTCAAGCGGCGCGGCCTGCCGGCACTGCACTGGCGCAACGAGCTGATCGGGTGGTACGCCATCAGCGCGCTCATGCTGCTCGGCTTCACCCTCGCCTTCGGCTGGCTGGGCGCCCTGTTCTTCCTCGGCCAGGCGTTCATCGCCTTTACCCTGCTGGAGATCGTCAACTACGTCGAACACTACGGCCTGCACCGGCGCAAGCTGGATAATGGCCGCTACGAGCGCACCAATGCGCACCATTCCTGGAACAGCAATTTCCTGCTGACCAACCTGTTTCTCTTCCACCTGCAGCGCCACTCCGACCACCACGCCTACGCCAAGCGCCGCTACCAGGTGCTGCGCCATTTCGACGACAGCCCGCAGCTGCCCAATGGCTATGCCGGGATGATCGTGCTCGCGGTGTTCCCACCGCTGTGGCGCGCCGTGATGGACCCCAGGGTGCGCGCCTACTACGCCGGCGAAGAGCACCAACTGAGTGAGTCGCAGTTGACGTAAGCCTCCTGCTCCAGCAACCCCGGCTGCGCAAGCTCCCGGGGTTTTGCTTTTGCAGGGTGTCGCGGGGCCGCCCAGGCTGTGCGCACCAGTGCTGTGCCATGTGTACCCGTGGTCATTGGTGCGCGCGGCGCCCCCCCTTCGGCCCCCTGGCAGAGCCCTCGCAGGCATGAAAGTCACCCAGGGTGCGCCATGCGCACCAACCATTCGCCGCCGAACATCTGTGCGCGAGGCCCAGGCAGCCCCGCGACATCCTGCGTAACCCCCGCAGCAGAGCACTCGCTGGCACGAAAACCGCTACGCTCAGAGCATCAATCCCGCCCGCCGCGCTGATAACTGAAATGCATGACAAGCAGCTGACCACGAGGTCAAATATTTGTTGACCCAAAAGTCAGAAAACTCTAGATTGCCCCCATGGCCAATCACGCCCGGACCTTGCAATGCGTGCGCATTACCCGGCGAGCCACCGATTCATAACAATAAAGTGCCTGGAGGTCGTCCTTGATCCAGTTTTTACTCAACCGGGAGCT
>CAMPIF010000583.1 GCA_946886245.1 Ectopseudomonas composti
TCACGCATGGGAGGCTCCTTCGCAGGTTGGCACTCCAACAATCGCGGAGCGGCGAACTGGTTCCCTGGCAACGGCGGAAAGAAAGCGCCCGGCGAGGGAGGAGGTTCGCCGGGCGTCAACTGTCCGGCACCGCGGGAGGAGGTGCAGTGCCGGCACCCGGCATCTAGGTATTGCTCGAGGATTCGGCAATAGCCCGGCCGCCTGACACCCGCCTGACACATGCGCGGATTGTCGCAGCGGCGCAATTTCAGCAGCCATTTTGCGAGTAAGGCTTCAGAGATTTATTTTGGGCAAGATGCGGTCCTGACCATTGGGGGATGGATCATGCAATCGAGTCTGACGCTTAGCATCGGCCTGCCAGTCGCCCTCGTCATCATCATGCTTGGGCTCGGCCTGTCGCTGCGTATAGAAGATTTCACACGGGTTCTTTCCAGGCCATGGCCGATCGTGGTTGGCCTTGGCTGCCAGGTGGTCATCCTGCCGGTCCTGTGCTTCGGGCTCGTATACCTTGCCGATCTGCCGCCGGCGATCAGCGTCGGCATGATGCTGCTTGCGGCGAGCCCTGGCGGAACGTCCGCCGCCATCTACACCCATCTTGCGCGCGGCGATCTCGCCCTTAGCCTGATGCTTTCCGCAATCACCTCCGTGATCGCTCTGTTCAGCCTGCCGATCATCGTCAATCTTTCGGTGATGGCGTTCTACGGCGAGGCGAGCCAGGTCAGGCTGGAGGTCCACCAGGTCCTGCAGATATTCGTCATCGCCATCGTTCCGGCCCTGATCGGCGTTTTCATCCATAGCCGCTACCCGGGGATAGCGCGGCGTCTCGATCGGCCGGTCAAGATCCTGTCGACCGTCTTCCTGATCGCGGTGGTCCTGGCGGCGCTCATCGGCCAATGGCGATTGCTCATCGTATGGGGCCCGAGCGTCGGCGTGTTGGCGCTGGTCTTCAGCATCGCGAGCCTGTCGGTCGGCTACTGCGTGCCGCGAGTGTTCAGGATAGAGCGGCGTCAGGCGGTCGCGCTGGCGATGTCGATCGGCATCCACAACGCCGCGCTCGTCATCGCGCTCGCGATGAGCGAGCACATGCTGGACAACCCGGAAATGGCCATTCCACCCGCCGCCTACGGCGTAATCGCCTATATCGTCGGCGGAGCGTTCGTGCTGGCCCTCAACCGGCGGTCGCCCGCAGGGCTGGGCAGCGGCTTGCCATCGTGAGACGCCATCGAACGGCCAGGCCCCAGCCCCAGGAGCCGGCTATGTTGTGGTCAGGCCGCCAATTCCCTTGCTGAATTGGTTCACGCCGGGTCAATCTCTCCGAAGGTACATAATGCGGGCTTTGAGTCGGAGAGCATTCGATGGACGGGCAAGACGACATCGCAGGGCTGGTTCGCGCAGTACGGGCGCGCGTGCCCATGGACGCCGCGCAACTGCTGGCCAGGGAAACGCCCGAGCGCATCGCGACGGTCTTTGCCGAACTGCCGCAGATTTGGGCCGGCCATATCAAGGCGTATCTGCCGCCCGAGTTGCGGTCGCAGGTCTCAGCCTCCTACGCGGATGTGGTCGAACACACGGTCGGCGAAATGATGGAACCGGCGCTGGCCGTGCTTCCTCAAACCACGACCGTGGAGGAAGCAATCGCCTTTCTGCGGAATCACGAGGCGTCCCGGCAAATCACCTACATGTACGTCACCGATGCGGACAAGAAGCTCATCGGGCTCGTGGTGCTGCGTGACCTGATCCTGGCGGAGCCGAACGATACGCTGAAGGACGTGATGCTGCCCGAGCCTTTCGCGCTGACCACGGAGATGGATCTCGCCGAAGCCGACAAGGCGGCCATCCATCGGCATTACCCGGTGTATCCCGTCGTGGACGCCGACCGGCACGTGATCGGCGTGGTGCGCGGCTGGCGCCTGTTCGAGCGCCAGGCGATCGAGATCAGCGCGCAGTCGGGCCAGATGGTCGGTGTCGCCAAGGAAGAGCGCCTGTACACGGGCATCTGGGCCGCCTTCAAGATGCGCCATCCCTGGCTGCAGGTGAACCTGCTCACCGCCTTTGCGGCAGGCTTCGTGGTCAGCCTGTTCGAGGGCACCATCACCCAGATCGTCGCGCTCGCGGCGTTCCTGCCGATCCTCGCGGGTCAAAGCGGCAACACCGGGTGCCAGGCCCTGGCGATCACGCTTCGCGGCATCACGCTCGGCGACCTGAACCACTTTCCGGTGCGCAAGCTGATCACCAAGGAGCTGGTTCTGGGGGCGATGAACGGCGTGCTGACGGGTGTCGTCGCGGGCCTGGCGATGTACTGGACCGCGGGCAGCGGCAACGGCGGCGAAGCTCTGATGCTGGGCTTCGTGATCCTGCTCGCCATGACCGGCGCCTGCATGGCTTCCGGTCTGTTCGGCGTGCTGGTGCCGCTTATCCTGAAGCGCTTCGGCGCGGATCCGGCCACGGCCTCCAGCATCTTCCTCACCACCGGCACGGACATCGCCGGCATGGGGCTGATGCTGGGCCTGGCGACCATGCTGGTGCTTTAAGAGGGCCGGATCGCCAACCGGATTTATGCTCCGGCGCGAGGTTGTCACCCATGTCTCAGGTACAAACTGTTGCCCACATCTTCGGGCCGTATAACGGTAAAGTGGCTCCCTGAGCAGGACTCGAACCTGCGACCATTCGATTAACAGTCGAACGCTCTACCAACTGAGCTATCAGGGAACAGGGCTCGCGTGAACGCGGGGTGCCTATAGCACACCTTTTGCGTTTGCAAAGGGGCGTCGGGACATTTTTCCCGCCAGGT
>CAMPIF010000584.1 GCA_946886245.1 Ectopseudomonas composti
CGATGCGGAGACGATGGCCGCACTCGGTCCAACCGGCGGTCAGATGAACCCGGCCTCCGGCAGGCCCGCAGCGATCGCGGCACGTCCGGGCGCAACAGCAGCAGTTCGGCAACCTTGCGCGTGCGTGGCGAACCGCGATAGCTCTCGGCGAAGGCCTCGAACGAGGACAACGCGCGCAGCAGCGCACTCCACTGGTAGTAGCTGCGCGCGGTGCGCTCTTCCAGCTCGTCGATCTCCTCGCCGAGCATTTCGTAACGCGCATCGAGCAGGCGCAGGGTGTTGTCGGCCCGCTCGATGAAGGTGCCCAGGCGAATGAAGCGATAGGCCTCGCCACGCATGATGGTGCCGAAGGTGGCGCCGCGAAACAGGTGCGAACGCTCCTTGACCCACTCGCAGAAGCGGCTGATGCCGTAGCGCCCCAGGCCCTGCTCGGCAATGCCACGCATCTCCAGCCAGCTGGCGTTGATGTTCTCCCACATGTCGGCGGTGATCCGTCCGCGCACTGCATGGGCGTTGCTGCGTGCAGCCTGCAGGCAACAGTAGATACTCCCGGGGTTGCTGGCATCGAGCGCGAAGAAGTGCAGCATGCGCTCGCCGTGCAGCGGGCCGTGACGTTCCAGGTAGTCGTCCAAGGTGCCGGTGATCAGCAGCGGCATGGCCAACTCATCGAGGCCGTCGCCACGGCCGTCCTGCGGCATCAGCGACAGCGAATAGCTGACGTCGAGCATGCGCGCCAGGTTCTCGGCACGTTCCAGGTAACGCGACATCCAGTACAGATCGGAGGCAGTTCTCGACAGCATGATCAGTCCTCCACTACCCAGGTATCCTTGGTCCCGCCGCCTTGCGACGAGTTGACCACCAGCGAACCTTCACGCAGTGCCACACGCGTCAGGCCACCCGGCACCAGGCGGGTTTCGCGACCGGTCAGGACGAACGGACGCAGGTCGATATGGCGCGGTGCGATACCGCGTTCGACGAAGGTCGGGCAGGTCGACAGGCACAACGTCGGCTGGGCGATATAGGCCTCCGGCGTGGCGATCAGGCGCGCGCGAAAGCTCTCGATCTCGGCCTTGCTCGCCGCCGGGCCGACCAGCATGCCGTAGCCGCCAGAGCCTTGAGTCTCCTTGACCACCAGTTCGGACAGGTTGGCCAGCACGTGGGACAGCTCCTCCGGCTTGCGGCACTGCCAGGTCGGCACGTTCTTGAGGATCGGCTCCTCGTCCAGATAGAAGCGGATCATGTCGCCGACATAGGGGTAGATCGACTTGTCGTCGGCCACGCCAGTGCCGATGGCGTTGGCCAACACCACATTGCGTGAACGATAGGCCGACAGCAACCCGGCGACGCCGAGCATCGAATCGGGATTGAAAGCCAGTGGGTCGAGGAAGGCGTCATCGAGGCGGCGGTAGATCACGTCCACCTGACGGGCGCCGGCGGTGGTGCGCATGTAGACCTTGTCGTCGCGCACGAACAGGTCGGCACCTTCTACCAGCTCCACCCCCATCTCGCGGGCGAGGAAGGCATGCTCGAAGTAGGCACTGTTGAAACGGCCCGGCGTCAGCACCACGACCGTGGGGTTGTCCAGCGGGCTGGAGCTCTTCAGCGCATCGAGCAGCAGATTGGGGTAATGGTCCACCGGCGCCACGCGCTGCGCAGCGAACAACTCGGGGAACAGGCGCATCATCATCTTGCGGTCTTCGAGCATGTAGCTCACGCCGCTGGGGGTGCGCAGGTTGTCTTCCAGCACGTAGTAGCTGCCGTCGCCATCGCGCACCAGGTCGACCCCGGCGATGTGCGCATAGATGTCGCGGTGCAGGTCGAGGCCCTGCATGGCCATCTGGTAGCCCTCGTTGGCCAGCACCTGCTCGGCCGGAATGATGCCCGCCTTGATGATGCGCTGGTCGTGGTAAAGGTCGGCGAGGAACAGGTTGAGCGCCTGCACGCGCTGGATGCAGCCGCGTTCGACGACGCGCCATTCGCTGGCAGGGATGGAGCGGGGAATGATGTCGAAGGGGATCAGGCGCTCGGTGCCCTGATCATCCCCGTAAAGGGTGAAGGTAATCCCGGCGCGGTGGAACAGCAGGTCGGCTTCTCGGCGGCGCTGAGCCAGCAGATCGTCCGGCGTTTCTGCCAGCCAGCGGGCAAATTCGCGGTAGTGCGGGCGGACAGCGCCGCTCGCGTCGTACATCTCGTCATAAAAGGTGCGGGCCATGCCGTACTCCTTGTCACCCGGACTTGCAGTATCCTTCTGCAAGGCCCGAGCCAGCACAATTAATCCTTTAATTTCAAAGAGATACCAATACAACCAAAACAAAAAGCACCATGATGGTGCGGCGCAATGTTTCTGTCATGAGATGCCGCCCCATTGCGTGGCACAACAAAAACCGCTGGCCATGACAGTGCGCGGTGTATGCCCAGCAGCAGCCCCGGCCCCTTGGCTGTCACATTGCGTGACCGACCGGTCAAGCGCAACCGCTTTTGCACCGATTACGCGAGGACCCAGCATCCGCATGAACCTGAGTAGCCCGGATTAAATCCGGGGCTTAAGCAGCCAGCGGATGAAGCGCTTGCTCAGCCCGCACCAAGATAAGCCGCGATCGATCCGATTGCCGTCTGCAGATGCTGCTCATGGCTGAAGCCGGATGCCTTCAATGGCTTGAGGTCGTGATCGGC
The DNA here is from genome assembly GCA_946886245.1 of Ectopseudomonas composti. The sequence goes on from CAMPIF010000584.1 coordinate 2,674, forward strand.
TGCCTGCAGCCAGTGCAGCGAGATGGCCGCTGAAAGCTCGTAACCCGCAACGGCATCCCGATTGCCCAATGCATCGCGTTCCCCCTGGATGATCAGCGTTGGCGTGCGCAGCTCGGCG
>CAMPIF010000585.1 GCA_946886245.1 Ectopseudomonas composti
CACCACCCTCAGGCCGATATTGCCGTCCAGCCCGCCAAACTCGGGCATGGGAATGCCGATCAGGCCGTTGGCACCGCCAGTCAGCGACTGCCATTCGATCAGCCCGTGATGAACCATGAAAGCGAAGGCGATGGTCACCATCGCCAGGTAGGGACCGGTTACACGCAGCGCCGGTAGCGCCAGCAGGGCACCGACCAGGCCGCTGCCGAGGCCGGCGATGATCAATGCCAGGCCCAGCGGCAAGCCGGCCATCAGCAGCAGCGCCGAGATATAGGCGCCGATGGCGTAGAAGGCGATATGACCGAAGGAAATCTGCCCGGACAGGCCCATGAGAATGTTCAGGCCGACACCCACCACGGCCGCCAGCGCGCAGAAGGTGAAGACCAGCAGCGAATAACTGTCCAGCACGAAGGCCAGGCAGCTGCCCAGCAGCGCCAGCGCGGCCAGGCCGCTTGGCGCCAGGTAGCGGTTGCTCAGGTTCATACTTTCACCAGTGTCTGTTTGCCGAACAGGCCGTTGGGCCGCAGTGCCAGGGCGATGATGACCAGGCCGAAGGTAAATATCTGGGTGAAGGCCGAGCCGAAATGCAGGGTGATCAGCGCTTCGGCCAGGCCAAACAGCAAGCCAGCGAGGAACACGCCGTTGGCGCTGGCGATACCGCCGAGGATGGCCACGGCGAAGGCCTTGAGACCGAACAGCGTGCCCATGTCGGCATGCACGTTGTACAGCGGCGCGATCAACAGCCCGGCGATCCCGGCGAACACCGTGGACACGGCGAAGGCACAGGCCACCACGCGATTGACGCGAATCCCCATCAGTTGCGCCGCACGCGGATTCTGCACGGTAGCCTCGAGCACCTTGCCCAAGCGCGTGTAGCGGCGCACCAGGTACAACGCCAGGGCGATGCCGGCACCGGCCAGAGGGATCAGCAATTGCAGCGCCTGGACATTGCTGCCCAGCACCTCGAGCTGCTGATGCAGCAGGGCCACGTCGAACTGACGCGGCTCCTTGCCGAAGCTGAACAGCACCAGGTTGTCCACCAGGATGCCGCCCGCCACCGTGGCCATCAGCCAGGCCTCGGAGCCACGACTGTGGAAGGGCCGCACCAGGAACAGCTCGATGATCAGGCCGTACAGCGCGCACAGCGCCAGGCTCAATACTGCCGCCAGCCACCAGGGCAGGCCGGCGGTGACACAGAGGCTGTAACCGAGCACCGCGCCAATCATCATGGCGCTGCCCTGGGCGAAGTTGACGGTACGCGACACCACGTAAGTGATGTGAAAGCCCAGGGCGAGCAGCGCATACATGCTGCCCAGGCCGAGCCCGCTGATGATTGCGGCGGTAAGCATGGCAAGTCCTCCATCGGCCGCTCACACGGCCGGGCTGGCTGGGTTCAGTGCGGGATCGGCACGATTTCGTCACCCTCGAAGCGAGTGAACACATAGTCGTCCACGCCCAGGGCATCGTGCTGCTCGGTGCTGAACGGTTTCTCGTAGGTCTTGATCAGGCCTTGGTAACGCTGGATGCCGTAGTAGCCGTCGCGGATCGCCGGCCCCTCGGTGCTGCCGGCTGCGGCGATGGCCTGCGCTGTCAGGTGCAGGGCGTCGTAGGCATTGGCGATGCCCACCGCCGGGGTGACGTCGGCCAGACTCTTGATCTCCGGGTAGCGTTTCTGCAGCGCGGCGAAGACCGCCTCGCCCCTGGCGTCGCCCTCCTGACTGAAGGTGTAGGTCTGGATGAAGTGCACGCGCCCGGCGTTGGGCCCGGCCAGCTCGCCGAAACGCCCGCCAGCCGGTCCCCAGTGCGACACCACTGGTACGTCCCAGCCCATGCGGTCGAGCGACTTGACCACCTGTGCCGACGGCGCGACGTTGGCCACCAGCAGCAGGGTGTCGGCGCCGGCCTGCTTCAGTCGGCTCAGTTGCGGCACCACATCGAGATCGCTGCCCTCGATACGTTCCACACCGGCCACCGGCACGCCACGCGCCTCCAGCGCCTTGCGGAAACCCTGCTCGTTGGACTCGCCCCAGGGGTTGTTGATCAGGATCATCCCTGGCTTCTGGGTGGCGAAATTCTTCTGCGCGTAGTTGACCAGCGCCTCGTCCACCAGCTCGTCCACCGCCGAAACGCGGAACACGTAGTTGTCGGCGGCACCGTTGCGGGTGATCGGCGTGCCGGCGGCCCATATCCCCATGAACGGCATCTTCATCTGATTGGCCAGCGGCACGATGGCCAGCGACACCGGTGTATCCAGCCCACCGAAGAGCACCGCGACCTTCTCCCGCTGGATCAGCTCACGTGCCGCCAACAGCCCCTTGGACGGGTTGCTTTCGTCATCGCGGCGCACCAATTGCAGCGGACGCCCGAGCACACCGCCCTGGGCGTTGACCTCGTCGATGGCGATGGTCAGGCCACGGGTCAGCGCCTCACCCGACTTGGCCGACTGCCCGGACAATGCGGCGACCAGGCCGATCTTGATCGGCTCGGCCGCCTGTGCGGACAGGGAAAACCAACAACTCAATGCGAACGCCGCAGCCAGGCACGGCTTCAGACGACGCGGAAACGACAATAGCGTGGACATGGCATTCTCCTAATTGCTAGCTTTTGCACAAACATTGCTAGCAAAACAGGTGCCACCCCAGCAAAGCCCACCAATACGGGCTTTGCACATGGCGCCACCTCAGAAACCGCCCCATTGCCTGGCACGCTGCACCAGCAGGATGCAGCCAGGTCCAAGGAGAACTCCATGCCCAGCGAACACCCCGCCGTCACCCTGGTTCGCC
>CAMPIF010000586.1 GCA_946886245.1 Ectopseudomonas composti
TTGCAGGAGTGCGTGAATTAGACGTTGGCCGAGAAAACCGGCTCCGCCCGTGACGACGATGTTCATGTGCCTACCCCCTTTCTGGACGATGTGATGTCGACACCGAGGTTCTTGCGGGAAGAAAGCGCTTCACGAAAATTTGTCATGTTGTATGATGAATTTATTGTCAGCGCAAGCTGAAACGGGAAATGGGAAACTGCCCTTCCCCCCTCTTTGCGGAGAAAAGCCTTGCAACCACTGAGCGAATCCACGCCGAAACTCGCCGAGCGCGTTGCTCGGGGCCTGGCGCAATCCATCCAGAACGGCAGCTTGGCGGCGGGCAGTCGTCTACCCACCGAACAGAGCCTGTGCAGTCAGTACGGAGTCAGCCGTACGGTCGTGCGTGAGGCCATCTCCATGCTCAAGCGCGAAGAGCTGGTGGCTTCACGTCAGGGCAGTGGCACCTACGTCACCCCGAACCCGACCATTGCACTGCGCCTCAATACGCCTCAGGCCAACACCCAGTCAGTCAGCGAAATTCTCGAGATCAGGAGTGCGCTGGAGATCAAGGCCGCCGAACTGGCGGCCAAGCGTGGCGACAAGGCCGCCATCCGAGCGATACGCAACGCGCTGGAAGAACTGGAGGACGCTGTCGAACGCGGCGAGGACGGCGTACGTGAAGACCTCGCCTTTCACCGAACCATCGTCGTCGCCACGGGCAACGAGCATTTCGTCGCCACTGTCGACTTCCTGCACCAGTTGCTCTACCGGGCCATCAGCGTCACCCGGCGCAACGAGGCCAAGCATCCGCCCTATATGCGCCAGGTGGACGCTGAACACCGCGCCATCCTGCAGGCGATCAGTTCGGGGGATCCGCAGGCCGCCGGCCTCGCTACCAGCCGCCATCTGATCAATGCAGAACAGCGCCTGCGGGGCGCTAAGGCGCTGCTTGACGACAGCTGATTCTTTACAACAACAAGAGGTATCTCAGATGAATAGCGCTCAGCCTTGCTGCGGAGTCATCGGCCTTGGTTCAATGGGCCTTGGCATGGCCTGTTCACTCTTGCGGGCCGGCCTGCCTGTCTGGGGGCATGACGTTGACGAAGACGTCACTGCGCAGTTCGCCGAGCAAACAGGCCAGCCGCTGCGGCCCCTCGCCGAACAAGCCGCACGCAGCGACCTGCTGTTCATCGTGGTGGTCAACGCGGATCAGGCCTGCCAGGTTCTGTTCGGTGAACAGGGCATCGGCAAGCACCTTCGCCCGGGTAGCGTCGTGCTGCTGTGTGCCACGGTTGCCGCCAGCAGGGCCAGGGAAATCGCTGTGAATCTCGCCCTGCACGATGTCGAAATGCTCGACGCTCCCATTTCCGGGGGAGCCCAGCGCGCCGCCATGGGTGAGCTGACCATCATGGCCTCCGGTCCCGACAGTGCCTTTGCCGCTGCCGAAGCGGGCCTCGATGCCGTTGCGGCAACGGTCTACCGACTGGGCGATCAGGCAGGCCAGGGCTCGCAGATCAAACTGATCAATCAATTGCTTGCCGGGGTACACATCGCCGCCGCAGCGGAGGCAATGGCTTACGGCATACGCCAGGGCTGCGATCCGCATGCCCTGTTCGAGGTCATCAGCCACAGCGCCGGCAACTCCTGGATGTTCGAGAACCGGGTACCGCACCTGCTGGCCGGTGACTACAGCCCACGCTCGGCGGTGGACATTTTCGTCAAGGATCTGGGGCTGGTGCTCGACAGCGCCCAACAGGACGTATTTCCGCTGCCCCTCACCGCCACCGCGCACCAGATGTTCAAGCAGGCCAGTGCCTCTGGCTTTGGCCGCCAGGACGACATCGCCGTCGCCAAGATTTTCCCGGGCATCGACTTGCCCAGCCACCGTGCGGAGGTCTGAGCATGGCACTGCTAGGCTGCATCGCCGACGACTTCACCGGCGCGACCGACCTCGCCAGCATGCTGGTACGTGGCGGCATGAAGACCATTCAGACCATTGGCGTTCCCACGCAGGCGTTGCCGCTCGGCGATGTCCAGGCCCTGGTGATCGCCCTCAAGTCACGCACCCTGCCGTCCCGGGAGGCCGTACAACAGTCGCTGCAAGCGCTGGAATGGCTGCGCGGGCAGGGCTGCGAGCAGTTCTACTTCAAGTACTGCTCGACCTTCGATTCCACCGCGCAGGGCAATATCGGTCCGGTCACCGACGCCCTGCTGGAAGCGCTCGACAGCCGTTTTACCATCGCCTGCCCGGCCTTTCCCGAGAATCGCCGCTGCGTGTTCAACGGCTACCTGTTCGCCAACGACGTGCCGCTGAACGAAAGCGGCATGCAGGATCACCCCCTGACCCCGATGAAAGACGCCAATCTGGTGCGTGTACTGCAGGTGCAAACCCGGCACACCGTTGGTCTGCTGGACTACCGCGCCTTGCATGGCGGTGTGGAACAGGCGCAGGCACACCTGGAAGACCTTCAGCGTCAGGGAGTCGGCATCGCCATCTGCGACACCCTTGATGATCAGGACCTTCTGACGCTCGGCACCCTCTGTTCGCAGCTGCCGCTGGTAACCGCCGGTTCTGGCCTGGCCAAAGGCCTGGCGGCCGCCTGGCAGGCTTCGGGACGTCTGAGCCGCTCAACCGATGCCACCGCACTGCGTCCTGCCCAAGGCCGGCGCGTCATCATCTCCGGCAGTTGCTCCAGGGCAACCCTGATCCAGCTGGAGCACGCCAAGGCCCGCTACCCGGCCCTGCACCTCGATGCTAGAGGCCTTCGTGGAGACCTCGCAACCGGCGT
>CAMPIF010000587.1 GCA_946886245.1 Ectopseudomonas composti
GTAAGAATCCTGCGCATCCTGCGCCAGGTCCTCATGGCGCTGCGGGACATCCATGTCGCCGGCGTGGTGCATCGCGATCTGAAGCCGCACAACGTGATGTTTCGCGAGGACCAGAGCCTGGCCATGCCACAGCGCCTGGTGCTGATCTCGCCGATGATTGGCGTCACCAGCTACGCCCGTTACGCCGGGCTGGCGGCCCTGCCGGCGTTGCTGCCCGCGTTCGCCAAGTCGGCCTGGATGAACGTGCTGCCGGAGTTCAACCCGTTCAAGTACAACTCCTTTCCGGTGCATGCGGCGCGGCAGACCTATGAGCTGACCAGCGAGGTGCAAGACGCCTTCGAGGCTGCCGAGGCCGATGGCCGCCTGTCACGATTGCCGCCGGTGCTGGCCTTCCAGTCGCTGGCCGACAGCACGGTGAGCACGCCGGCCGTGGTGCATGACCTGTTCGAGCGTCTGCCGGCCAACGGCAGCGAGCTGGTGATCTTCGACATCAACCGCGCGCAGGCCATCGGCTCGTTGCTGCGACCGGACATGAGTGGCCTGCTGGAGCAACTGCTGCCGCCGGCCGAGCGTGATTACGACCTGACCGTGGTCGGCGTTGCGCAGAGCAGCGGTCGTCAGGTCGAGGCGCGGCGAATCGCAGCCGGCGAGCGTGAGGCGGTGGCGACGCCATTGAACGTCGAATACCCGAGCCAGCTGTTCTCGCTGTCGCACGTCGCATTGCCGTTCCCGCCTGACGATCCGCTGTATGGCAGCGCACCGACCGCCGAGGAGTTCTACGGCGTGGCCCTTGGCACGCTGGCACCGCGCGGTGAGCACGGCGTGTTGGTGGTGGGGCTCGATAGTTTGCAGCGTATGACGTCCAACCCCTTCTACGCCTATTTGCGCGAGCGCATCGACGAAGACTTGTAGATGGCCCGGTGCGTATGGCGTCCGACCGTAGGGTGCGCCGTGCGCACCGAGTGGTTTGAGGGGTTACAACCGGAAACGTCCGACCAGGCCATCGAGCTGGGTCGACAGCGCCTGCAAATCGCTGCTGGCCTGGTTGAGCTGATCGGCGATATGGGTGGTGCCCACGGTCAGCTCGTTGATGTCGACGATATTGCGGTTGATCTCTTCCACCACGCTGGACTGTTCCTCGGTAGCGGTGGCGACCTGGATGTTCTGGTCGCTGATCTGGCCGATATGGCTGTTGATCTGTTCCAGCGCCACCGACGCCTTGCTCGCGTACTCCACCACCAGGGCGCTTTGCCGTTGCCCCTTGGCCATGGCCTCGACGGCCGAGCGTGATTCATTCTGCAGGCGGTCGATGACTTGCTGGATTTCTTCGGTGGAGGCGCCGGAACGGCTGGCCAGGGTGCGTACCTCGTCGGCCACCACGGCAAAGCCACGACCCTGTTCGCCGGCGCGCGCCGCTTCGATGGCGGCGTTGAGGGCGAGCAGGTTGGTCTGCTCGGAAATGCTGCGAATGATGTTGAGCGTGGTGCTGATGGCGTTGGTCTGCGCGGCCAGTGCCTCGATCACCTTGGCGGCCTGCTCCAGTTCGCCGTTGAGAGCGTCGACCTGACGATGCGCCTGACTGACCACCGCGCTGCCGTCGCTGGCATGCTGGGTGGCTTCGCGGGCGACCTCTGCGGCGTTCTCGGCGTTGCGCGCGATCTCGTTGACGGTCGAGCCCAGCTCGTTGATGGCGGTGGCCACCTGCACCGTGCGATCGCTTTGTGCGGTGCAGTTGCCTTGCGTCAGGCGTGCGCGTTCGGCCACATCGCGGGCCATGCCCGAGAGCTGACGCGAGTTGTCGGCGAGCTGGCGCATGGCGCCGTGCACCTTGTCGATGAACTGGTTGAAGCTACGGGCGATCTCGCTCAGCTCGTCCTGGCCGTGCAATTCGATGCGGGTGTCCAGGGCCAGGTTGTCGGCGGCCAGGCCCAGGCTGCTCTGCAACACCGCCACACGGCGACGTAGCTGCACCACGATCAGCCAAGACATGATGATCGACACCAGCAGGCCGGTGGCGATGATGGCGATCTGGCGGGTCAGGCCATCGTCATAGCTCTGCGCGCTGTGCAGGTTCTGCTGCTCGGCCTGCTCGAGCAGGGCGTCGAGCAGGTCGTTGGCGCCCTGGCGCATCACCCCGTAGGTCTTGGCGTACTGATCGCGGTAGATCTGCTGCGCCTTGGCCATGTCGCCGGCATCGAAGGCGGCGAGCATCGGGTTCAGTTCGTTGCTGACCATGGCTTCGAACTGATCGAGCAGTTGCTGCGCCTGGGCCTTGCGTTCGGGGTTGACCTGGGCGGCCACGGCCTGACGCATCGCCTCGCGCATGCCGGGCACGTCCTCGTTGCGGGCGTCCTGTACGCGGGATTTCACACCGCGCTCGTCGCGCAGCGGGGTTTCCTGCAGCAGAATCATGTCGAGCCCGACGCGCATGCGCGGGATGCGCGAGGCGACCTCGGCCATGGCGCGCATCGGCGCGGCGGTATTGAGATAGAGCACCTCAGTGTCTCGATGCATGCTCGACATGCTGCTCAGGCTGGTCAGCGCCACCAGCAGCAGGGCGATGCAGGGAATCGCCACCGCGATGATCAGGCGGGTTTTCAAAGAGAGGGCGTCGAGACGCATGGGAATACTCCATTTCGAGATAGGGCGCAGGGCGACGCTCAGCCTATCGGGCCGATGTTGCCGCTCTTGTATCGGCAGCGATGGCCAGGTGCATGAGGGCAAAGACGAGCGCTTTGACGAAAAGGAGTAGGCCGGCACAGCTG
>CAMPIF010000588.1 GCA_946886245.1 Ectopseudomonas composti
GCCCATTCGGCCAGCTGACGCAGGTAGCTCGGAGGCAGCGCTACCACGCTGATGCTCTCGGCGATCAGGCAGTCATAGGTCTGCTGCACGCTCCACAGCTGCTGGTCACGGATCACCACGCGCGCGCCATGGCTCAGTGGCGTCAACCAGCGCTCGTGGGCACCATCGAAACTGACCGAGAGGAAGTGCAGCTCGCGATCCTCGGCGGTCAGTTGGTAACGCTCGCCAATGGCCTGGCAATGCAGGGCAATCGCGCCATGAGCCACCGCCACGCCCTTGGGCTTGCCGGTGGAGCCGGAGGTGTAGATCAGATAAGCCAGTTGCTCGGGATGAATCGCTACCTCGGGCGCTTCTGACGATTCGCCGCTCAGCTGCAGATGATCGAGGTCGAGCACCTCGATACCGGCCACCTCGGGCAGACGTGGCAAGGCCGCCTGGTGGCTCAGCAGCAGCTTCACCCCGGCGTCTTCGAGCATGTAGCGCAGGCGTTCGCCGGGATAATCCGGGTCCAGCGGCACATAGGCGCCGCCAGCCTTGAGTACTGCCAGCAGGGCAACGAACAGCTCGATGCCACGTTCCAGGGCCACGCCGACGCGCACCTCGGCTTCGACACCACGGGCGATCAGTTGGTGGGCCAGGCGATTGGCGCGAGCTTCCAGCTCGGCGAAGCTCAGGCGCTGCTGGCCGTGTACCAGGGCGATGGCCGTCGGCCGCAGGCGCGCCTGTTCGGCGATGCGCACCGGCAATGGCTGAATGCTGTTCGGAACCGCTGTTGGGTCGTTCCAGGCCTCGACTTCGGCCACCTCTGATTCACTCAGCAAGGGCAGATCGGCCAGCGCCGCCTGCGGCATGCGGCACGCGCCATCGAGCAGACGCAGGAGCTGGCCGGCCAGGCGCTCGACGCTGGAGGCATCGAACAGATCGGTGGCGTAATCCAGGTAGGCTTCGAGGCGGCCATCAGCCTGTTCGAGGGTACCCAGCACCAGGTCGAACTGGGCACTCTGCCCCTGGCAGTCGAGGCTTTCGCACTGCAGGCCGGGCAGCGCCTGTAGCGCACGATGGTCCTGGCGTTGATGGTTGTACGCCACCTGGAACAGCGGGTTATGGCTAAGGCTGCGCTCTGGCTGCAGCGCATCGACCAGTTGCTCGAAGGGCACATCCTGGTGGGCCTGGGCACCGACCACCCGCGCCTTGACCTGACGCAGCAGGTCGACGAACGAGTGCTGCGCATCCACTTCACTGCGAATCACCAGGGTGTTGACGAACAGGCCGATCAGCCCCTCGCTCTCGCCCTGGGTGCGCCCGGCCACCGGCACGCCGACGCGCAGGTCATGCTGGCCGGTCAGGCGATACAGCAGGCCCTGGTAGACCGCCAGAATCAGCATGAACGGCGTGACTTGATGCAACTGCGCCTGCTCGCGCAGTCGCTCGGCCAGGCTGGCCGGCACGCTGAAAGCATGCCGCGCCCCCTGCCCCAGACGCACGGCCGGACGCGGCCGATCCCCCGGCAGCTCCAGCAGCGGCTGTTCATTGCCGAGCTGTTCCCGCCACCACTGCACCTGTTCGGCCAGGCGACTGCCAGCGAGATGATCGCGCTGCCACAGGGCATAGTCGGCGTACTGGATCGGCAGTACCGCCAGTTCCACCGGCTGCCCTTCGGCATGGCCCCGATAGAGCGTGGCGAACTCGTCGAGCAGCACCTGGATCGACCAGCCATCGGCGATGATGTGATGCAGGCAGAGCACCAGTACATGCTGCTGCGGGCCCAGTTCGATCAGCGCCACACGCCAGGGCGGGCTCTGTTCGAGGTCGAAGGGGCGCCGATTGAAGGCATCGAGCTGCTGTCGCAGCTGCGCCTCGTCCGGCGCCTGCAGGCGCTCGATGCCGACCGCAGTCGGCTGCTGCACGCATTGCAGGGGCTCACCCGCGTCGCCGCTGGCGAAGGTGGTGCGCAGGCTTTCATGACGCTGCGCCAGGCTGTCGAAGCTGCGTTGCAGGGCCTGGATATCCAACTCCCCCGTCAGGCGCACGGCACAAGGCAGGTGGTAGCCCAGGCTGTCGGGCTCCAGCTGGGCGAGGAACCACAGACGCTGCTGAGCGAAGGACTGCGGGCTGAGGGCTGCGCGTTGGCGGGCCTGCAGGCCGAAGCCAGGCGTGGCCTCGGCGGCCGCCAGGTGCCGGGCCTGATTGCTCAGGGTGCTGGCCTCGAAGGCCGCGCGCAGCGGCAGCTCACGCTGCAGTTGGCGACGGATCTGCGACACCAGTTGCGTCGCCAGCAGCGAATGACCGCCGAGGGCGAAGAAATCATCCTCACGCCCTACCCGTTCCACACCCAACAGCGCCTGCCAGATGGCCGCCAACTGGCTTTCCAACCCAGGGCGCGGTGCCTGGTAATCGCGCTGGATGCGCTGCGGCTCCGGCAGCGCCTTGCGTTCCAGCTTGCCGTTGGGCGACAGCGGCAGACGCTCGAGCTGCATCACATGGCTCGGCAGCATGAAATCCGGCAGCCGCTGTTTCAGCAACGCCCGCAGCTCGCCCTCGTCGTAATCGCCACCAACCACATAGGCCACCAGTTGCTGGTCGCGCACCAACACCACCGCTTCACGCAGCGCCGGATGCTCCAGCAGTGCAGCTTCGATCTCGCCCAGCTCGATGCGCAAGCCGCGCAATTTGACCTGATGATCGATACGACCGAGGTATTCCAGCACACCCTCTTCGGTCCAGCGCGCCAGGTCGCCACTGCGATACAGGCGCT
>CAMPIF010000589.1 GCA_946886245.1 Ectopseudomonas composti
CGGCAACAAGCTGATCATCCGCCTGCAGCCGGACGAGGGCATCGCCCTGCAGGTGCTGACCAAGGATCAGGGCCTGGACAAGGGTATGCAGCTGCGCAGCGGCCCGCTGCAGCTGAGTTTTTCCGATACCTACCGCAGTGCGCGCATCCCCGATGCCTATGAGCGTCTGCTGCTGGAAGTGATGCGCGGCAACCAGAATCTGTTCGTGCGCAAGGACGAGATCGAATACGCCTGGCAGTGGTGCGATCAACTGATCGACGGCTGGCATCGTCTCGGCGAGGCGCCGAAACCTTACACCGCCGGCAGCTGGGGCCCCATGGCGTCGGTTGCGCTGATCACCCGCGATGGCAGGAGCTGGTATGGCGATCTCTGAACTGAAACTGCCGCCAGGTGTGCAGGCCTGCCCGCACGCTGGCGCCGAGCAACTGGCTCAGGCATTGGCCGTGCGCGTGGCCGATGCGCTGCGTCAGGCCATCGCCAGCCGTGGCCAGGCCACCCTGGTGGTGTCTGGCGGGCGTAGCCCGGTGCCGTTCTTCGAGGCGCTGGCGCAGCAGCCGCTGGCTTGGGCGCAGGTGCTGGTCAGCCTGGCCGACGAGCGTTGGGTGCCGGTGAATCACGCCGGCAGCAACGAGGCGCTGGTGCGCCGTCACCTGCTGCGTGGCCCGGCCGCCGAAGCGCGTTTTCTCAGCCTCTACCAGGTCGCTGGCAACCTCGAACAGGCGGCCGAGCTGGCCGATGAAGCGGTCGCCGAACTGGCGCCGATCGACGTGCTGGTACTGGGCATGGGCGACGACGGTCATACCGCGTCGCTGTTCCCGCATAGCCCCAATCTGCACCAGGCGTTGCAGCCGGACTGTGCGCGCCGCGTGCTGCCGATGCTCGCCCCGAGCGAGCCGGCGCAACGCCTGACCCTGACCCTGCCGGTGCTGGCCAGCGCACGGCTGCCGCTGCTGGCGATCCAGGGCCAGGCGAAACTCAACACCCTGAGCGCGGCGCTGCTGCCGGGTGAGACCGCCCAGCTGCCGATCCGCGCGTTCCTCAATTCTCCTCTCGAAATCCATTGGTGCTCCTGACATGACCAGCCTCGACCCAAGCCAGCGTGTGCGCATGGCCGACAAAATCGCCGAGATCGACCGCATCTGCGCGCAGGCGCGGATCATGCCGGTGATCACCATCGCCCGTGAGGCGGATATCCTGCCGCTGGCCGATGCGCTCGCCGCTGGTGGCCTGCGCGTGCTGGAAGTGACTCTGCGCTCGGAGCATGGCCTGGAGGCGATTCGTCGCCTGCGCGCCGAGCGTCCGGAACTCTGCGTTGGCGCCGGTACCGTATTGGATGAAGACATGCTGGCCGCAGCGACCGCTGCCGGTGCGCAGTTCATCGTCACGCCGGGCAGCACGCGCGAGCTGTTGCTGGCCGCGCTGGACAACCCGCTGCCGCTGCTGCCCGGCGTGAGCAGCGCGTCGGAACTGATGGTCGGCTACGCCCTGGGTTATCGCCGCTTCAAGCTGTTCCCGGCTGAGGTCTGTGGCGGTGTCGCGGCGCTCAAGGCACTGGCCGGGCCTTTCGGCGGGGTGCGCTTCTGCCCGACCGGCGGCATCACCCCGGACAACCTGCAGCGCTACATGGCGCAGCCCAATGTCATGTGCGTGGGCGGCACCTGGATGTTCCAGCGCGAGTGGGTGGAAAACAGCGACTGGGCGCGCATCCAGCAATGCAGTGTCGAGGCGCTGCAGCTGCTGGGCTGATGCGCGCGTGGCGCCGCCAACGCTGGCGGCGCCGTTGCAGAGTGTCGCCCCCGCTTAAAATCTGTGCCGTCGTGGTCGCCTGGTACGTCAGCTGATCCCTCGTGCTGGCTTCAACAAAAACAATTCTCCAGCGAAACCTGAAACATCCGCAGTCGGAGAATTGTCATGAACACCTGGTTCGCTAATCTCAGCGTTACCCGCAAACTCGCGCTCGGCTTCGGCCTGGTGCTGGTGCTTACCCTGGCTCTGGCCTGGACCGCCTGGAGCGGCCTGGGTAGCGTGATCCAGCGCAGCACCTGGATGAGCGAGATCACCCAGCTCAATGCAACGCTGACCAACCTGCGTATCGCCCGCCTGCAGTTCATGCTGGCAAAGGGCGACGCAGCCAGTACCGAGCGTCTGCTGACCAACCTGAACATCTATCTCGGGCAGCAGAAGAAGCTGCTGGGGACCTTCACCAATCCGGTCAACGTCAAGCTGCTGCAAGAGCAGGACCGCTACAACCAGGACTATCAGCGTTCACTGGCGGGTATGCGCGCCGCTTACACGGCCGCCGAGCAGGCACGTGGCCGGGTCGGTAGCGAAGACCAGCAACTGAGCGAGCTGCTGGGCGCGATGCGGCGCAGCGTGGAGCTGCTGCCGGAATACGACGGTCGTCGCTTCGAGCAACTGCAGGCGCTGACGCTCACCCATGGCGAGCTGCTGCGTCTGCGTTATCTGCTCGAGCGTTACGACAGCGCAGCCGATGCCCAGACCGAGCAGGCCCTTGCCGAGCGCATTGCCATTGCCCGCAACAGTCTCGATGCACTGGAGCAGGCTTTCGGTAGCGCCCAGCAGGATGCGGTACGGCGTATCGCCACTGCGCTCGGCCAGTTCGAGCAGACGGTGCAGGCGTTCAAGGCTGCCACTGCCGATATCGCCCGTACCCGCCAGGAAATGACCGATCAGCAGGGCGAAATCGTCCGTATCAGCGAGACGCTGTACAGATTCCAGAT
>CAMPIF010000590.1 GCA_946886245.1 Ectopseudomonas composti
GCCCTGGACAGGGACTTCGGCCGCGACCAGTGACAGGATGCTTTGCGCTACAATGCGCGGCGTTTTTCATCCTGTTCGAGACCCACCCCATGCCTGTCTGCCAAACCCCGATCATCGTCGCCCTCGACTTTCCCAGCCGTGATGCCGCTCTGGCGCTGGCCGCTCAGCTCGATCCGGCGCTGTGCCGGGTCAAAGTCGGCAAGGAACTGTTCACCCGCAGTGGTCCGCAGGTGGTCGAGGCGTTGCAGGCCAAGGGTTTCGAGCTGTTTCTCGATCTGAAATTCCATGACATTCCCAACACCACGGCGATGGCGGTCAAGGCCGCTGCGGAGCTGGGCGTGTGGATGGTCAACGTGCACTGTTCCGGTGGCCTGCGCATGATGGCGGCCTGTCGTAACGAGCTGGACAAGCTCGCGGGCGCCAAGCCGCTGCTGATCGGCGTGACGGTGCTGACCAGCATGGAGCAGCAGGACCTGGCCGGCATCGGCCTGGACGTGCCGCCGCAGGAACAGGTGCTGCGTCTGGCCGGGCTGGCTGCCGAGGCCGGGCTCGATGGCCTGGTCTGCTCGGCGCAGGAAGCCAGCGCGCTGAAGGTCGCACAGCCGCAGCTGCAACTGGTGACACCGGGTATTCGTCCTGCCGGCAGCAGCGCCGATGACCAGAAACGCATCCTCACCCCGCGTCAGGCGCTGGATGCTGGCTCCGATTATCTGGTGATCGGTCGCCCGATCAGCCAGGCTGCCGATCCGGCCCAGGCACTGGCTGCGGTGGTTGCCGAACTGCAAGGCTGAGCCCTGTAGCCCGGATGAACTCCGGGGCTGTCTGATATGCCGTCCGATCTGTCCCTACCCGCTGATCGCGGCACCGCGCTGGTGGAGTCGCCATCAGCGCCCTGCATGACTCGCCACTCCAGAGCCTGATAGTGCTGCTCTGCGTGCGGCCGCCTGGCTAGACTCCTCGCCAATTCAACAAGAATCGCTGCGAGGAAGCAGACATGAGCATGACGTTCTCCGGCCAGGTTGCCCTGGTCACCGGCGCTGCCGCCGGTATTGGCCGTGCCACCGCCCAGGCCTTCGCTGCCGAAGGGCTCAAGGTGGTGGTTTCCGACTTGGATGTGGCCGGCGGCGAGGGCACCGTCGAGCTGATTCGTGCGGCCGGCGGCGAGGCCTGCTTCGTGCGTTGCGACGTGACCCGTGATGCCGAGGTCAAGGCGCTGATGGACGCCACCGTGGCGCAGTACGGCCGCCTGGACTATGCCTTCAACAACGCCGGTATCGAGATCGAACAGGGCAAGCTGGCCGACGGCAACGAAGCCGAGTTCGACGCTATCATGGGCGTCAACGTCAAGGGCGTGTGGCTGTGCATGAAGCACCAGATCCCCTTGCTGCTGGCCCAGGGCGGCGGCGCCATCGTCAACACCGCTTCGGTGGCCGGCCTGGGTGCGGCGCCAAAGATGAGCATCTACGCGGCCTCCAAGCACGCGGTGATCGGTCTGAGCAAATCTGCAGCGATCGAGTACGCCAAGAAGAAGCTGCGAGTCAATGCAGTCTGCCCGGCCGTGATCGACACCGACATGTTCCGCCGCGCCTATGAAGCCGATCCGAAGAAGGCCGAGTTCGCCGCCGCCATGCACCCCGTCGGGCGCATCGGCAAGGTCGAGGAGATCGCGGCTGCCGTGCTCTATCTGTGCAGCGACCACGCGGCATTCACCACCGGCCAGGCGTTGGCGGTGGACGGCGGGGCCACGGCGATATAAAGGCTCTATCCCGGTCGTCTGCAAGCAGGCTAAGGTTGGCTCGCAGGGCCACTGTCCGCAGTGGTCCTGACTCAGCACAATCCTGCCAGGTTCAACTGGAGCGATAACAATAATGACCGCCGATCCCTTGCTGACGTTTTTCCTTCCCGCTGCGCTGGGCATCATCATGCTCGGGCTTGGCTTGTCACTGAGCCTGGCCGATTTCGCCCGCGTGGCCAAATTCCCCAAACCCGTGCTGATCGGCCTGGCTTGCCAGCTGTTGCTGTTGCCGCTGGCGTGCTTCTTCCTGGCCAATGCCTTTGGCCTGGCGCCGGCACTGGCCGTCGGTCTGATGCTGTTGGCGGCCTCGCCGGGTGGCACCACCGCCAATCTCTACAGCCATCTGGCTCACGGCGACGTGGCGTTGAACATCACCCTCACCGCCGTCAACTCGGTGATCGCGATTCTGACCATGCCGCTGATCGTCAACCTGTCGCTGGCGTACTTCATGTCTGCCGATCAGGCCATCCCGCTGCAGTTCGCCAAGGTGGTGCAGGTATTCGTGATCGTCCTCGGCCCGGTGGCCATCGGCATGTGGCTGCGCAGCCGGTTTCCGGACTTCGCCGAGCGCATGCAGAAGCCGGTGAAGATCATCTCGGCGCTGTTCCTGCTGCTGATCATCCTGCTGGCAGTGGCCAAGGACTGGCGCACCTTCGTGGAATACGCGCCGTCGGTGGGTGGGGCGGCACTGGCGTTCAACCTGTTGAGCATGGCGGTAGGCTACTGCGTACCCAGGCTGCTCAAGCTCAATCTGCGCCAGGCCATTGCCATCGCCATGGAGATCGGCATCCACAATGGCACCCTGGCCATCGCCCTGGCCCTGAGCCCGGCGCTGCTGAACAACCCGACCATGGCGATTCCGGCGGCGACGACTCCGGCGGCACCTTCCTCGGGCGCCGCCAGCTTCGCGCATTCGGAGTTCGGCAACGACCAGATGCTGCTCG
>CAMPIF010000591.1 GCA_946886245.1 Ectopseudomonas composti
CGCAAGTCGGCGCTGCGCGACTTCTTCGTCGGCACCACGCTCGAGCGCGCCGTGCGCAGCAGCCATCTGCCGGTGCTGCGGGTCAACGGCCCGGTGACGCACGAGTATCGTCATGCGCTGCTGGCGATGGACCTCTCGCACACCTCGCAGCAGGCGCTGAACCGAGCGTGTGAGCTGGGCCTGGCGAGCCTGGACAGCCTGCATGTGGCCAGTGCGGTCGAGCCGGTAGCGGCAGGCGCGATGATGGAGGCCGGCATCAGCGCCGAGGTGCTGGAGAACCAGCGCGAGCTGCTGCGTCAGCAACTGCTGGAGCGTCTGGATGCAGTCGGTGCGAAGCTGAGCGACGAGCGTTTGCGGGTGCAGATCGGCTCGCCCGAAGGTGTGGTCGGCGAGGCCTTGCGTCACTCCGGTGCGGACCTGCTGGTCCTTGGCACCCACGCCCGTGAAGGCGTTTCGCGCTTCTTCCTCGGTAGCGTGGCCAGTCGGTTGCTGGCCTCGCTCGACAGCGATGCGTTGATCGTGCCGCCGGCTGGCTGAGCGGTTATGACCTGTAGCCTGGATGAAATCCAGGGAGCCCTTGCAAAAGCCCCCGGATTGCATCCGGGCTACGCGGTGGAGTTAGGCGGCTTCGGCTTCGGTCGGCACCATGGCGGGCGTTTCCAGTTGCAGGGCGCTGGCGATGATGGCCTGGCTGTGCCGGGCCAGTTCGTTGCGGCTGCGTGATTCACTGGGGATCGGCGCGAGCAGGCGTATCTCCACTTCACAGGCCGAGCTGGAAAGCAGGCGCAGCAGGTGCGAAAGCATGTCGTCGTCGCCGACAAAGGGCGCTACCGGGCAGGGTTGGCCATCGCGCAGATAACGGATGGCGACCGGTTGGACGGCCACGCCGCTGTCGATGGCGCTGCTCAGCAGACGGCCATGGAACGTGCGCAGGCCCAGGCCGTCGGTGGTGGTGCCTTCGGGGAATATCAGCAGGTGATGGCCCTGCTGCAGATGGCGGGTGAGCTGCTGGCCGACCTGGCTGCTGTCACCGGCACCGCGACGGATGAACAGCGTGCCGGCCTTGTGCGCCAGCCAGCCGGCGACCGGCCAGGCGCGCACTTCCGCCTTGGACAGGAAGGACAGCGGCTGCAGGGCGCCCAGCAGCGGAATGTCGGTCCATGACACATGGTTGCTGACCCACAGCATCGGCTGCGTCGGCAGTTCGCCCTCGACCCGCACGCGAAACGGCAGGGCACCGCCCAGGCGCGCCAGAAACCAGCGCGTCAGGCGTTGGCGCAACGCCATCAGGTCATGCCGAACCACCCGCTCGAACAGACTGACGATGCCGGCCAGCAAGGTGCCGAAGGCGATTACCAGGGCCAGGTGTAGCAGGCGCAGGGCCAGGCGCAGTCGGGGCATGCAGGACTCCAGATGAAAAAAGCCGGCCTCTGTCTACAGGGCCGGCGCAAAGGATGCAAGTGTAGCTGTCAGACTGCGGCCTTGAAGTGCCGGGCATAGCGCGGGCACAGCTCGTCGCGCTTGAGCAGGATGAACACGTCGGCGACCTGGAAGTCGCGGTCCCAGCAGGGCTCGCCGCAGATCTTCGCACCCAGGCGCATGTAGGCCTTGAGCAGCGGCGGCATCTCGGCGATGACGTTGCCCGGCACATCCAGTTGCGGCAGCGGGTGCCTGGGCTCGGCGCGCAGGTGCTCGGTGCACAGGTAGCGCTCGCGCAGGCGCTGCATGATGGCCTGGGCCTGGATGCCGCCGTCCTGCATGGAGATGCTGGCGCAGCCCATCAGGTAGCGGTAGCCGCCTTCGTTGAGTACCTCGGCCAGCTCGCCCCAGAGCACGGCGATGGTGGCGCCGTTGCGGTAGGCGACATCGACGCAGGTGCGGCCGATTTCCAGTACCGGGCCTTCCAGTTTGGCCAGGCCGTGCAGGGCGAACTCCTCTTCGCTGTAGTAGCGACCGAGGCCCGCAGCGGCCTGGTGATCGAGCAGGCGAGTGGTGGCGACCAGTTCGCCGCTGTTGAGGTCACGCACGCCGATATGGCGGCAGTGGATGTCGTAGTCGTCCATGTCCAGACCCAGTTCGGCGCCATTGAGCTTGGCATCGAATTCCGCGCTGAATACGCGATAACGCAAGGCCTGAGCTTCACGCAGGGCGGCGGGGCCTTGCAGGCGTTCGGCCTGCAGACGGCGAGCAGTTTGAGTCATGCCAGATCCTCCGTGTGCCGGCTGAGTGCTTGCAGCCGGTCGATCTTGTTGGGCAAGCTCAGGCTAGGTAGCTGCAGTGTCACCACCGTGACGCTTTTCTTATGCTTATGTGACAGCGGCGCAAATGCTGCTGCGAGGAGCCTGTGCGATGCCCTGGTCGAGTCTGTTTCAGCCCGGTGAACGCCTGACTGCCGAGGCGGGCCTGGAAGACTGGTACGCCCGCTTGCTGGTGCGTCTGGGCGGCACGCCGCAACCTTTCGAGCTGGCGCTGTTGGGCGGCCTGCAGGCGGCTACGCCGGGGTTGGCGTTTCTCGCCGGCTATCAGGCGGCGTTGCGCGTGCTGTGGCCTGCAGCGCCCTGGACGGCCGGCGCCCTGTGCGTGACGGAGAACCGCAGCACCCGGCCGGCGGACATGAACACACGCATCGATGGCCTGCAGATCACCGGGCGCAAGGATTTCGTCACCGCCGCCGAATGCGCCGACTGGCTGCTGGTGGCGGCGCGCGAGGAAGGTGAGGGTGAAGCGCCGCCACCAGC
>CAMPIF010000592.1 GCA_946886245.1 Ectopseudomonas composti
CCCCCACCGCGCCGCCCGCACTCATGTCGTTGCGCCCGACACCGCCTCGTCCTATATCCTCTTCGTCGGCAGCGTCTGATGTGTTTTTGAGGCCAGGTAACGATGCTGCAACTGATCATCCGGGCCGTAAACGATGGCTGGCGCACGCACCAGCGCGTCGACGCTGACGCCTGCAGCAAAATGCCGGGCGATGAAGCCCGGGCTGGCCAGCGCGCGATAGCGCATCGCACCCAGCGCCAGGCTGCGCGCCCCCGCCACCGGACGCTCGGCAGCACACACGCAACCGGCCACTTCACCCGCTCGCATGCGCTTGAGGCCAACCTCCTGATCTTCTACCACCAGCTCCATCAGCACTTGCTGGGTGGCGCAAAACTCCGCCGTCGCCGCCGCCCACCAGGTCGCCAGGCTATCGGCGTTGATGGCGATGCGCAGACGCTCCGGCAAAGCCTGTTCATCCAGCCCCGGCACCTGGCCTTGCAGGTCGCGCTCGAGCAGGCGCACCTGCTGCACATGGTTGAGCAGACGCCGGCCGATTTCGGTGGGCGCCGGCGGCGTCGCGCGTACCAGCACTGGCTGACCGACCCGCGCCTCGAGCAACTTGATGCGTTGCGACACCGCCGACTGCGACAACCCCAGTACCTGCGCGGCACGCTCGAAGCCGGCCTGCTCCACCACAGCGGCCAGGGCGGCGAGAAGTTTGTAATCGAACAATCGATTTTCCTAATGAGTGATCAGCAATATTGGTTTCTCTTATATACCCGCACACAGCAGACTTGCCAGCATTCAGCCCAATCAGGAGCCCGCCATGCTCGCCGAAACCAACCTCGCACGCCTGCTGCAGAGCATGACGCCGCAGCTCAATCCCGGTCAGTACGTGTTCTGCTGTGTCCCAGCCGAGCATGACTGCAGCGCCCTGCAGCCGCTCGCCAGCATGCGCGAGTCCGAGGGTCTTAGCCTGGTGCTGACGCGCGAAATCGCCGATGCCCATGGCCTGAGCTACGACTACGTCGCCGCCTGGATCACCCTCGAGGTGCATTCGTCGCTGGCGGCCGTGGGTCTCACTGCTTCCTTCTCCGCCGCCCTGGCGCAAGCCGGCATCAGCTGCAACGTGGTCGCAGGTTTCCATCACGACCATATTTTCGTGCCCAGCGAGCGAGCCGAACGGGCGCTCTCCACCCTGCGCGCCCTGTCGGCGGCGTCCATGCCGGAGCTGTCGTGATGTGGCAGAGCTACAGCAACGGCCTGCTGGTGTCCATCGGACTGATCATGGCCATCGGGGCGCAGAACGCCTTCGTCCTGGCGCAGAGCCTGCGCCGCGAACATCACCTGCCGGTGGCAGCCCTGTGCATCGTCTGCGATGCCCTGCTGGTGGCCGCCGGCGTGTTCGGCCTGGCCACCCTGCTGGCGCAGAGCCCGACCTTGCTGGCCATCGCTCGCTGGGGTGGCGCGGCCTTCCTGATCTGGTACGGCAGTCAGGCGCTGCTGCGCGCCGCGCGCCCGCAATCGCTGCAAGCGGCAGGCAGCGAACCGCGCTCATTGCGCGCAGTGATGCTCGCCGCGCTGGCAGTCACCCTGCTCAACCCGCACGTTTATCTGGATACCGTGCTGCTGATCGGCTCGCTCGGTGCGCAGCAACCTGAACCTGGCGCCTATGCCGCAGGCGCCGCCAGCGCCTCCTTTCTCTGGTTTGCCACCCTGGCGCTCGGCGCCGCCTGGCTTGCACCCTGGCTGGCCAGGCCACTAACCTGGCGCCTGATCGACCTGGGCGTGGCAGCGATGATGTTCACCGTTGCGGCCCAACTGGTTTTCGTCGCCTGAGGAACGCCGCCGGGGATTCGCGGTCCACGCAAGGGGACTCAGCACCCGAGCCCGCACAAGCCTCGGTTGCCAGGCCCTGGCCTCGGCTTTTCCCACACAGTTGTCGCGTGGTTTTGCCGTAGGCTGGGTGCTATGATCCTTGGTCCGCGGGCATGGAGTGGAACGCTTCAGCCCGCCACAACGGCCGCCCGTGAACGGCCGAAGAATGCGCATGCATGCAGCGCGAAGGGAAAGACAGGCGTAAACGGATGAGCATCGGTGCAGTAGTTTTCTCCGTTCCGCGAAGCGTTGGCCACCAGCGCAGACTGCCTCCTTCCGAGCCGCATCTATTCTCGACACCTGAGCAGGAGATACACCATGGCTTTCGAATTGCCGCCGCTTCCGTTTGAAAAGAACGCCCTCGAGCCGCACATTTCCGCCGAGACCTTCGAATATCACCATGGCAAGCATCACCAGGCCTACGTGACCAACCTGAACAACCTGATCCCGGGCACCGAGTTCGAAGGCAAGGATCTGGAAACCATCATCAAGACCTCGTCCGGTGGCATCTTCAACAACGCCGCCCAGGTCTGGAACCACACCTTCTTCTGGAACTGCATGGCACCCAATGCCGGCGGCCAACCGACTGGCGCCCTGGCCGATGCCATCAACGCCGCGTTCGGCTCCTTCGACAAGTTCAAGGAAGAGTTCACCAAGACCGCCATCGGCACCTTCGGCTCCGGCTGGGCCTGGCTGGTGAAGAAATCCGACGGCAGCGTCGGCCTGGCCAGCACCATTGGTGCAGGCAACCCGATGACCGCTGGCGACAAGCCGCTGCTGACCTGCGACGTCTGGGAACACGCCTACTACATCGATTACCGCAACGCGCGGCCGAAGTACGTCGAGGCGTTCTGGAACCTGGTCAACTGGG
>CAMPIF010000593.1 GCA_946886245.1 Ectopseudomonas composti
CAGGTGTACCGGACAATCCGCGTGCCTGGCTGGTCTCTGCCGGACGCTTCAAGGCCATCGACAGCCTGCGTCGGCAGCGTCGCTTCCAGCCGCTGGATGAACAGGTCGAGCTGCCAGATGAGAGCGACACCGAGGGGGGCGAGCTGCTCGAAGACGACCGCCTGCGGCTGATCTTCACCTGTTGTCATCCGGCGCTGGCCAGCGATGCCCAGGTGGCACTGACCCTGCGCGAGGTGTGCGACCTGAGCACCGAGGAGATTGCCCGCGCCTTCCTCTCCAGCCCGTCGACCCTGGCCCAGCGCATCGTGCGGGCCAAGGCGAAGATTCGCGACGCGCGCATCCCTTACGAGGTGCCGGGGCGCAGCGAGCTGCCCGAGCGCCTGGATGCGGTGCTGCGCGTTGTCTATCTGGTGTTCAACGAAGGCTACTTCGCCAGTTCCGGTGACTCGCTGACCCGCAGTCAACTGTCCGACGAGGCGATTCGCCTGGGCCGTTTGCTGCTGGAGTTGCTGCCCGAGCCGGAAGTACAGGGGCTGCTGGCGCTGATGCTGCTGCACGAGTCGCGTCGTGCTGCGCGCAGCGGCGCCGATGGCGAGGTGATCCTGCTGGAGTCTCAGGATCGAGGTCTGTGGAATCGCGAACTGATCGCCGAAGGCGAGGCCCTGGTGTTGCAGGCGCTGCATTCGCGGCGTTTCGGTCCTTACAGCCTGCAGGCGGCGATTGCTGCGGTGCATGCCGAGGCGGCCAGCCTGGAGCAAACCGACTGGGTGCAGATCGTCGGCCTGTATGACGAGCTGCTGCGGCTGCAGCCTTCGCCGGTGATCGAACTCAACCGCGCCGTGGCGCTGGCCATGCGTGACGGTGAGCAGGCCGGGCTGGAGGAAATCGATCGTCTGCTGGCGACGGGCGAGTTGGACGGCTACCACCTGGCCCATGCGGCGCGAGCCGACCTGCTGCGCAGGCTGTGCCGGAGCGAGCAGGCGATTGCAGCCTACCGCCAGGCCCTGGCGCTGGCGCAACAGGGGCCTGATCGGCAGTTTCTGCAGAAGAGGCTGGAGGAGTTGGGTGCCTAGCACCTGTATCCGTAGCCCGGATGCAATCCGGGGATGGCGCACTCCCGGATTGCATCCGGGCTATGGGGCTCGTAGGACTGCACGTAGGGTGTGCTGCGCGCACCAGCATTATTGTGCGCGCAGGAGGTGCGCACGGCGCACCCTACGGTGGTGTCGGGCTTAGCCCGCCACCAGTACGCGAATCGCTTCCAGGCGCAGGGCGGCCTTATCGAACATCGCCAGGCTCTGTTCGCGCTGCTCGCGCAGGGCGTCGATCTCGCTGTCACGCACGCTCGGGTTGACCGCACGCAGGGCGATCAGGCGCGCCAGTTCCTCGTCCAGCTCGG
The DNA here is from genome assembly GCA_946886245.1 of Ectopseudomonas composti. Next base: position 1,400 of record CAMPIF010000593.1, read on the forward strand.
CGATCAGGCGCCGCTTGGCCTCACTCACACGCTCGACATGACGCGGCATGACCTTGGCTTCGGCGTCGTTGATCTGCTTGGCCAGAACATCGCGCTGGGCCTGGACGAACTTGTTGGCGCTGGCGCGCGGCACGCTTTCCAGCTGATCGTTGAGGGTCTCGAAGCCGACCTTGGCGGCCAGATCGTTGCCGTTGGCGTCGAACAGGCAGCGCAGCGCCGCCGGTGGCAGGAAACGCCCCAGTTGCAGCTTGCGCGGGCCAACGACTTCACTGACGTAGAGCAGCTCCAGCAGCACGGTGCCAGGCTTGAGCGCCTTGTTCTTGATCAGCGCGACGGCGGTGTTGCCCATCGAGCCGGACAGCACCAGGTCCATGCCGCCCTGCACCATGGGGTGTTCCCAGGTGAGAAATTGCATGTCTTCGCGGGCCAGGGCCTGCTCGCGGTCGTAGGTGACGGTCACTGCCTCGTCGTCGCCCAGGGGGAAGCTAGCGTCCAGCATTTTTTCGCTGGGGCGCAGGATCAGGGCGTTGTCGGAGTGGTCTTCGCTGTCGATGCCGAAGGCGTTGAACAGCTCCTCCATGTAGATCGGCAGGGTGAACTGGTCGTCCTGCTCGAGGATGGCTTCTACCAGCGCCTCGCCTTCACCGGCGCCACCGGAGTTCAGCTCCAGCAGACGGTCGCGGCCACTGTGCAGCTCGCCTTCCAGGCGGATGCGCTCGGCGGTGGCCTCGTCCACCAGTTGCTGCCACTCGCCGTCATCGCCGTTTTCCAGCAGCGGCAGCAGGCGCGGGCCGAACTGGTGCTGCAGGGCGTTGCCGGTGGGGCAGGTGGCGAGGAAGGCGTTCAGCGCCTGGTGGTACCACTGGAACAGGCGTTCCTGCGGGCTGTTCTCCAGGTAAGGCACGTGCAACTGGATGCGGTGCTTCTGGCCGATGCGGTCGAGACGGCCGATGCGCTGCTCGAGCAGGTCCGGGTGGGCCGGCAGGTCGAACAGCACCAGGTGATGGGCGAACTGGAAGTTGCGGCCTTCGGAGCCGATCTCCGAGCAGATCAGCACCTGTGCGCCGAATTCTTCGTCGGCGAAGTAGGCGGCGGCGCGGTCGCGCTCGAGGATGCTCATGCCTTCATGGAACACCGTGGCGGGGATGCCGGAACGCACGCGCAGGGCGTCTTCCAGATCCAGCGCGGTCTCGGCGTGGGCGCAGATCACCAGCACCTTGAATTTCTTGAGCATCTTCAGGGTGTCGATCAGCCATTCGACGCGCGGGTCGATGCGCCACCAGCGCTGCTCTTCGTCGACATTGTCCTG
>CAMPIF010000594.1 GCA_946886245.1 Ectopseudomonas composti
GTTCTACTCCATCACTCTGTTGCCGCCGTTCTGGCAAACGGTGTCGCTGGGCAACCCAATCCTGCACATGGTCAATGCCTTCCGCTACGGCATTCTCGGGGTGTCCGATATCCGCATCGGCGTGGCCATCGGCTTCATGCTGCTGGCCACCGCCGCGCTGTACACGCTGTGCATCCGCTTGCTGGTCAGTGGGCGCGGCATGCGTCAGTGACGTTTGCCGCTGTGCAGGAGCGTATTTATTCGCGATTCTCGCGGCTAAAGCCGCTCCTGCAGAATGTGGCGACGACCGAAAAAACATAGCGAAATAACTTGCGCATCTGTCAGTGACGCAGCAGCCGGTTAGACTCCGCCTCTACCGAAAAAAAGGGGCTGATCATGACCGTGCTGTTGCGTGCTCTTCCATGGTTGTTGCTGGGTACCTTCGTTGCGCCTGTGAGTGCAGCCGACGGCCCAATGGTCGAGGTCGTGTCGGTGCGGCAGGTGGAGGTACGTGACGAGCTGATCACCTTCGGTTCGCTGCGCTCCGACGAGTCGGTGATGATTCGGCCGGAAGTCGAAGGGCGCCTGGCCACTCTGCATTTCCGCGAGGGCCAGGCGGTGACCGCTGGCGACCTGCTGATCAGCCTCGATGATGCGATTGCCCGCGCCGAATTCGCCCAGGCGCGTGCCAATCTCGACCTCGCCGAGAAGAACCACCAGCGTGCGCAGATGCTGTTCCAGCGCGGCGCCAGTAATGCTCAGGCGCTGGACGAAGCGCAGAGCCAGCTGCAGGCCGCGCGTGCCAGCCAGGCGCTGGCCCAGGCGCGGCTCGACAAGACCCAGATCAAGGCCCCTCACGACGGCACGCTCGGCCTGCGCCAGGCCAGTGTCGGTGACTACCTCAGTGCCGGGCAGAACATCGTCAACCTGGAAGTGCTCGACCCGCTCAAGGTCGACTTCCGTATTCCGCAGAAGGCCGTGGCGCAGGTGCGCCTCGGCCAGACCGTGGAGATCACGCTCGACACCTACCCGGGCGAGCGCTTTCGCGGCGAAATCTTTGCCATCAACCCGCGACTGGACGAAGCCGGGCGTAGCCAGGCGATCCGCGCGCACATCGGCAACGATGACCGCCGCCTGCGCCCGGGCCAATTCGTGCGCGTTTCGGTGATTCTTGAAGAACGGCCCAATGCGCGGGTGATTCCCGAGGAAGCGGTGATGCCGCAGGGCGACAAATTGCTGGTCAACCTGGTGGTCGATGGCAAGGTCGAGCACCGTGAGGTGACGCTGGGCAAGCGTTTCGACGGGCTGGTCGAGGTGCGTGAAGGCCTGCAGGGTGACGAGACCATCATCAGCGCCGGTTGGCAGCGTGTGCGCGAAGGGCTGGCCGTGCGTACCAAGAGCGGGGAGCGCCAGCCGTGACACTCTCCGACGTCTGCATTCGCCGGCCGGTATTCGCCACCGTTCTGTCGCTGATCGTGGTGCTGTTGGGGCTGATGGCCTACGACCGCCTCAACGTGCGCGAATACCCCAATATCGACGTGCCCATCGTCACCGTGCAGGTCACCTATCCCGGCGCGAGTCCGGAAATCATGGAATCGCAGGTGGCGCAGCCGGTGGAAGACGTGCTCTCGGGCATTGAGGGACTGGATTTCGTCACCTCCATCAGCCGCGCGGAAAACACCCAGATCACCGCGCAGTTCCGCCTCGGTCGCAGCGCCGACGAGGCTGCCAATGACGTGCGCGATCGCCTGGGGCGGGTGCGCAGCCTGCTGCCGGACGAAGTCGACGAGCCTATCGTGCAGAAGGTCGAGGCCGACGCTCAGCCGGTGATCTGGATCGCCTTCCACAGTCAGCAGCACAGCGCCATGGAGATCACCGACCTGCTCGAACGGGTGATCAAGGACCGTCTGCAGACCATCCCCGGCGTATCGGAAGTGCAGGTGCGCGGCGCGCGTACCTTCTCCATGCGCATCTGGCTCGACCCGGAAAAGCTCGCCGCACACAACCTCACCGTGCAGGATGTGGAGGCCGCGTTGCGCCGGCAGAACGTGGAAATTCCGGCTGGGCGCATCGAGTCACGCGAGCGCGAGTTCAGCGTGTTGTCGGAAACCGATCTGCGCACTCCCGAGCAGTTCAACGAGCTGATTCTCGACGAGTCGCAAGGTTACCTGCTGCGCCTGTCCGATGTTGGCCGCGCCGAGGTGGGGCCGCGCGACGAGCGCACCGTGGTGCGCTTCAACGGTTTGCCTGCCGTGACCCTGGGCCTGGTCAAGCAGGCCACGGCCAACCCGCTGGATATCTCCGACGGCCTCGAGGCTGCCTGGGACGACGTCCAGGCGCTGCTGCCCGCTGGCATGAACATGACCGTGGCCAATGACAACTCGCAATTCATCCGTGCCTCCATCGACAACGTCTTCACCACCATCTGGGAGGCGGTGGCGCTGGTCATCCTGATCATCTTCATCTTCCTGCGTTCGCTGCGCGCCACGCTGATTCCGCTGGTGACCATCCCGGTCTCGTTGATCGGCGCCTTCGCCCTGATGTCGCTGATGGGCTTCACCATCAACACCCTGACCCTGCTGGCCATGGTTCTGGCCATCGGCCTGGTGGTGGATGACGCCATCGTCATGCTGGAGAATATCCATCGCCATATCGAGGCGGGGATGAAGCCGGTGCAGGCTGCGCTCAAGGGCAGTCGCGAAATCGCCTTCGCGGTGATCGCCA
>CAMPIF010000595.1 GCA_946886245.1 Ectopseudomonas composti
CTGCACGCCAACAATGCCAACCAGGCGCTGGATCGCATCATCAACTTCTTCCCCGAGGATCGTCGCCCGCAGTTGCTCAACGACCTGGGCAACAACCTCAAGGCATTCGTCTCGCAGCGTCTGGTCAAGACCGTCGATGGCAAGCGCCGCGCGGCAGTCGAGGTGATGCTGGGCACGCCGACGGTGCGCGACCTGATCAAGCGCAACGAGTTTTCCGAACTCAAGGAAATCATGGAGAAATCCAGGAACCTCGGCATGCAGACCTTCGATCAGGCCTTGATCGATCTGGTGCATGAAGGGGCAATCGACGAGGAAGAAGCGGTGAAGAACGCCGACTCGGCGAACAACGTGCGCCTGAAGCTCAAGCTGCACCGCGACAACCCGGCCAATGCCAGGCCTGCGCCTGCCGCCGCAGCACCGGTGGCGGCACCCGTTGCGTCACCGAAAGCGGCCTCGACAGGCGACTGGGGGCTGGAACTGAAGCTCGAGGACATCGAAGAGGAGCTGCCGCCAGAGGATCCGGGTCGGCAGGGGATCTAGATCCTATGGGTCGGGTTGCAGCGGCAGATAGGCCTGACGCAGACGCTGGCTGACGCCGTCCTGTTCCAGCTCGCTGATGGCGCTGCGCAGTTGTTCGACCAGTTGCGCATCGCAGTCCTTCGAGCAGCCCAGATACAGGCCGGTGCTGGCCAGGGTCGGGCTTCTGCGCAGATTCTGCCCGCGATAGGCCGAGCTTTCCCAGATGTACAGCGCCTCCGGCACCCCGGTGAACCAGGCGTCGATACGTCCAAGGCTGAGCAGATGGGCCGGATTTTCGCCCAGTTTGAGTTGCACGATCTGCTCGTCGCTGAACCCCTGGCGCTGCAGGATGCCGACCTGCGCCGTGCCCATGCCGACACCTATGCGGCGATAGCGCTGGCGGGCCTGGGCGAAGTTCTCGACGGGGTCGTCCAGGCTGAAGAAGGCGCGCTCCAGCTCCATGATCGAGGCAATCCAGGTATACAGCGCCTCGCGCTCGGGCGTTCGCGACAGGGGGATGATCAGCATGTTCCTGCCCCTGGACACGTTGATCTGGGCGCGCGGCCAGGGCTCGGCGACGATGTGGGTGAGTTTGCCGATCCTTGCCAGCGCAGCCAGTACCACGTCACCCGCCATGCCATGGCCGCCTTCATAGTCATGCAGCGTCAGCGGCGGCGCGTCCGGCATGTACAGCTTGACGGGCTCATCGGCGGATGCAGCTCCAGCCATCAGCAACGCAACCAGCAGGCAGATGTGGTTGGGCACTACGAACATCCTGTTGTCATTGTCGCTCCAGTATAGGTGGTGTTTGTGGCCCGCTGCAGCGACCGGCTACTCGTGCCGAATGCTGCGATTCCTGCCCTGGGCTTTGGCTGTGTAGAGGGCCTTGTCGGCCGCCGCCAGCAGACGCTCCAGGTAGCCTTCGCCTGGTTTCAGGCTGGCGATGCCGATGCTCACCGTGACAGCCTGGTGGGCGGTTTCCAGGGCCTTGATCTGCTCATGCACGCGCTCGGCGATATCGCCGGCTTCATCGAGATCGGCGTTGGGCAGCCATATCGCGAACTCTTCGCCGCCGTAGCGCACCACGCTGTCGCCACTGCGCACGCTGGCCAGAAGACGCTGCGCCATATCCACCAGAACTCGATCGCCCTCGGCGTGGCCGAAGCGATCGTTGATCTGTTTGAAGTGGTCGATATCGATCAGCAGGAGGCTGCCGCAAGCCAGGTCGCTGACGCTGCCGAGCCACTGCTCGACGTGCACTGACAGCGCCCTGCGATTGCTCAGCGCAGTCAGTGGGTCGGTATGGCTCAGTTGTGCAAGTTGCTCGGCTTCGCTCTGAATTTCCACGGCGTAGGTGGCCAACTGGGCGTAGGCGCTCTGCAGCGCCAGGTTGGCCTTGGCCAGTTGCGCTGCGCTTTCCTGCGCCTGTTCGCGAGCCTTGAGCAGCTCTGCTTCGAACCGTTGCCGGTCCTTGGCGACGAAGAACAGCCAGATGACCTCCGGCGCGCCATCGACTTGGCTGATGCGTGCGTTGGCCATGACGGGTATTGCCTGGCCGCCTTCTGATTGCAGTTGCAGGTAAAGCTCACTGAACTCACCGTTGCGCAGCAGCAAGGGCCAGGCGTGGGTTTGCAGGAAGATGCGGCTGGCTGGCGGAAAGAACTGATCCATGCCTTCGGCCGCGCCCGCACCTGCCAGACGCTTGAAGTCGCAATTGCAATGCTTGACTCGGCCGTTGCAGTCAGTGACCAGCACCGGGCCGGGTAGGCGATCAAGATAGAACACGGGTGCGTGCTCCCTGCAGGTAGCGAAGCATGGCGGCGCTCACCAGTTCGGGATGGCTCATGTGCGCGCAATGGCCGCTGACGTCCAGCGTTTGCAGAGTGCTGCCCGTGAGTGCGCCATGCATATAGTCGGCAACTGGCGTGGGAACCAGTGCATCTCGCTGGTGATGCAGGATCAGGCTGGGCGACAGGCACAACTGCAGCGCCGGGCGGATATCGGAGAAGAAGGTGGCCTGCGCGAAGGCATGGGCCATGATCGGGTCGGTCGAGCAGAAGCTGTCGGAGAGCTGCCGGGTGACTGCGGGCGCCTCGTCGGCCGATACCAGGGGTGCGAACTGTTGGGCCCAGCCCAGATAGTTGTGGGCCATCAGCTCCAGGAGCCCCTCCAGGTCACTGCGT
>CAMPIF010000596.1 GCA_946886245.1 Ectopseudomonas composti
GGTGTGCGCTGTCCTTGCCCTGCAGCAGTGCAGCCGGCGCGTCAGGGTCAATCGCCAGCAGCCGTGCCAGGCCAATGACATCCACTGCACCGCAAGCCAGCGCGGCATTCATGCCTGCGGCACTGCGAAATCCACCGGTCAGCATCAACGGGACTTGCACCGCAGCGCGTACTTTCTCGGCGAACTCGAGGAAGTAGGCTTCGCGCGCCATGCTGGAGGCCTTCTTCTGCTCCTGAAGTGCGCCGCTCATGGCTGGGGCCTCGTAGGTGCCGCCCGATATCTCGAGCAGATCGATGCCCGCATCGACAAGCGCGTGAATCGTCGCCAGCGACTCTTCTTCGGTAAAGCCACCACGCTGGAAGTCTGCGGAATTGAGCTTGATCGCCACCGGGAAGTCGGCGCCCACCTGGCGACGGATCTCGGCGTAGACGGCCAGCAGGAAGCGGCGGCGGTTCTCCGGCGAGCCGCCCCATTGATCCGTGCGTTGATTGTGGTGTGGCGAGAGAAACTGGTTGATCAGGTAGCCGTGCGCGCCATGGATTTCGATACCGCTGAAACCCGCTTTCTTGCAGATGGCGGCACTGCGGCCGAAGCGCTCGATGATGTCCTGAATTTCGTCGGCGGTGGCTTCTTCAGGCGTTTCGAAGAACGCCGCCATGTCTTCGCGAAACGGTACCGCCGATGGCGCGATATTACGGGTGTTCAAGCCTTTGGTCGCTTGCTTGCCGGGGTGGTTGAGCTGCACCCAGACAGCCGCGCCCTGCTCGGTGGCGGCGCGCGCCCATTGCTGCAGGACAGGCAGGTCCGTCTCGTCCTCGATGACCACGTTGCCCGGCTCACCCAGCGCTCGCCGATCGATCATCACGTTGCCGGTCAGGATCAGCCCAATGCCGGATCTGGCCCAGCGCCGGTAGAGCGTGACCAGCCCCTGGGTCGGACGGTTGTCGTAGGTGCCCAGCGCCTCGCTCATGGACGCCTTGGCCAGACGGTTGCGCAACAGGCTGCCGTTGGGCAGGCGCAGTTGTTGCGCCAGGAAGTTTGTGTTGAGCGAGGCAGATTGGGACATGTGGGGCTACCTGAGGATGAAATGAGCAAGATTCGCCAGCAAGTCTCTTGGTCTTAAGGGCGCCAGAAGCGCTTTCCGAAGATGACGAAATTTATGATGATGACCATAATCAAAATAGTCAAATGTTTTGATGATGATCAGCATCAATGTATTCTTGCCGTGTCGATGTCGGCAGAAAGAGGAGCCGGGCATGAAGGTTACAAAGGCACAGGTCGAGGCAAATCGAGCCCACATCGTCGAAACCGCCTGCACATTGTTTCGTCAGCGCGGTTACGACGGCATAGGTGTGGCGGAGTTGATGGCGACTGCCGGTCTTACCCATGGTGGGTTCTACCGGCACTTCGCCTCCAAGGCGGAGCTGATGGCAGAAGCTGCCGCGTGCGGGGTCGCCAAGACCAGGTCACTGATGGACGGCGTGGACATGGCTGATTTCATTGGCCACTACCTCTCGCGTGAGCATCGCGATGACCGCAGTGGCGGTTGCACCCTGGCGGCGCTGAGTGGGGATGCGGCGCGACAGCCCGATGCGATCAAGGCGACGTTCGCGACGGGGCTCGAAAATATGCTGGCCGACCTGCTGGCCGCCGGGGGTACTCGCAGTGAAGAAGAGCTGCGGCACGCGCGGGCTCGGACAATTGACACCGTTGCCCATGCGTTGGGGGCACTCGTTCTGTCCCGGGCCTGCCCTGATGACTCTCCACTGGCGGATGAAATTCTGCAGACCTGCCGCACAGCCATTCTTCAATCGCGTGAAGCTCGGATGACGACTGGGTAACGCTCCAGAAGCTTGGAAGCAGCCGACCGACGCGCTCGCTACGCCGGCCTGGCTGTCAGGGCGCCAGCCGTTCGCGAATCCAGGCCTCGCCCTTGAAGCGGTAGTTGAGGCGGTCGTGCAGGCGGCTGGGGCGGCCCTGCCAGAATTCGATGCGCTCCGGCAGCAGGCGGTAGCCCCCCCAGTGCGGTGGGCAGTGCGGTGTCTGGTTGAGGAAACGTTTTTCGGTTTCCGCCAGCAGGTTCTCCAGCTCGGCGCGGTCGCGGATCACCTTGCTCTGCGGCGAGGCCCAGGCACCGATACGGCTGCCCAGCGGGCGTACCTGGAAGTAACCGTCGGATTCGGCCGGGGTAACCTGCTCGACCCGGCCTTCGATACGTACCTGACGTTCCAGGCTGGGCCAGAAGAAGGTCATCGCGGCGAACGGACGCGCCGCCAGTTGCCGACCCTTGGCGCTGTCGTAGTTGCTGAAGAAGGTGAAGCCACGTTCGTCGAGCCCCTTGAGCAGCAGCACCCGGCAGTGCGGGCGGCCCTCTTCATCGACGGTGGCCAGGGTCATGGCGTTGGGTTCGACCGGCAGTTGCTCGGTCTTGACCGCGTCATCGAACCACTGGCGAAACAGGGCAAAGGGTTCCAGCGGGGCCTGGGCTTCGCTCAGGCCGTCGCGGGTGTAATCGCGGCGCATATCGGCCAAGGTTTGGGTCATGGCAATTCCTCAGGGCAGGGCCGGAAACCAATCCACCTGGTTTCCAGTGTCTGCCCGCGCAGGGTGGAAATGCCCGCAAGCTTACTCCGACTTGCTCACTTTTCCTTGATCTGCGGCAGCTACCTTGGGTGCATCCTTGAGCTCTGCCTTGGCCGGTT
>CAMPIF010000597.1 GCA_946886245.1 Ectopseudomonas composti
GTGCAGGGCGGCGAAGTTCTCGCCGACGTAGCCGCCGAAGTAGGCCGGGTCGTCCGAGTTCACCGTCACCTTCACGCCGCGCTCGAGCATCTCGAGGATGTTGTGCTGGCCCATGTGCTCGAACACGCAGAGCTTGATGTTCGACAGCGGGCAGACGGTCAGCGGGATCTGCTCGTCGATGATGCGCTGCATCAGCCGCTCGTCCTCGATGGCGCGCACGCCGTGGTCGATGCGCCTGATCTTGAGCAAATCCAGCGCTTCCCAGATGTATTCGGGTGGACCCTCCTCGCCGGCATGCGCCACCGCGTGCAGGCCCTCACTACGAGCCTTGGCGAACACCCGCTCGAACAGTCGGGGAGGGAAGCCCTTCTCCGAACTGTCGAGGCCGACGCCGATGAAGGCATCGCGGAACGGCATGGCCTGTTCCAGGGTCTTGAAGGCTTCTTCCTCGGGCAGGTGACGCAGGAAGCTGAGGATCAGGCCGTGGCTGATGCCCAGTTGCTTCTCGCCGTCGAGCAGCGCCTGCTGAATACCGCGCAGCACCACCTCGAAGGGAATGCCACGGTCGGTGTGGGTCTGCGGGTCGAAGAAAGGTTCGACGTGAATGACGTTCTGCGCCTTGCAGCGTTGCAGGTAGGCCCAGGTCAGGTCATAGAAATCCTGCTCGGTGCGCAGCACGTTGGCGCCGGCGTAATACAGGTCGAGAAATTCCTGCAGGTTGTTGAAGGCGTAGGCCGCGCGCAGGGTCTCGACATCGGTCCAGGGCAGGGCGATCTGGTTGCGTTCGGCCAGGGCGAACAGCAGCTCAGGCTCCAGCGAGCCCTCCAGGTGCAGGTGCAGTTCGGCCTTGGGCAGGGCGTTGAGCCATTCGGGCATGGTCGGTTCTCGTTGTCAGGCTTCGGTGACGGCAAAGTTTAACCGCTGGGACAGGATCGTGCTGCGCCGGTGGGCCGCCAGCGTAGGGTGGACATCGCTTTTCATGTCCACCGATAGGGATGTTCCTGTGCCTAAGTGGTGGATGAAAAGAGCGTCATCCACCCTACGATGCTGTCGCGGCCAGAGTCCCTCCTACAGGTATAGGGTGGGCATCGCTTTTCATGTCCACCATTGCTCAGCCCTGCGCCTCCTCACGGCGGTAGGCATAGGTGTCGGCGAAGCGCGACAGCAGGTACTCGGCGCTGGTCACCGGCGAATACTTGGCCGGCGCGTCTGCGCTGGAGCAGTTCGGCAGGCAGTCGATCAGCGTGTCCGGGTGCGGCTCGGCGAAGAACGGCATGGAGTAGCGATCGACCCCCAGCGGGCTGATCACCCGATGCGGCGTGGAGGTGTAACGGTCGTTGCTCCAGCGCGCCATCATGTCGCCGATGTTGACCACGAAGCTGCCGGCAATCGGCGGCGCGTCGATCCATTCGCCATCGCGCGCACGCACCTGCAGGCCGCCGGCATCGTCCTGGTAGAGCAGCGTGATGCAGCCGTAATCGCTGTGCGCGCCGGCGCCTTGCTGATCACTGCTGCTGGCGGTGTGGCGCGGTGGATAGTGGATCAGGCGCAGCACGCTGATCGGCTCATGGAAGCGCGCGTCGAAGAAGTCGTGCTCGACGTCCAGGGCCATGGCCATGGCGCGCAGCAGGGTCTTGGCCAGCTCGTGCATGCCGGCGTAATGCTGTTCCATCAGCGCAGCCCAGCCGGGTATGTCCGGGTGACGATTCGGCCCGCGCAACGGTTTGCCGGCCAGCACCTCGGGGTGATCGGCCGGCATGTGGAAACCCATGTCGAAGGTTTCCTTGAGGTCGCTCGGTTTGCTTGGGTCGAGCTGTTCGGTGGCGATGGCACCGTAACCGCGGTGGTGGGCGGTCTGGGTGATATCGATCTTGAGTTTGTCGTCGGCAGGCAGGGCGAAGAAGCGTTTCGCCGCACCGAGCAGGGCGTCGATGCGCTCGGCGCCGATGGGATGGCCGACGATGTAGAAGAAGCCCCAGTCGCGGCAGGCGCGGTCGATCTGCTCGGCCACGGCAGGCCAGGCCGACGCGTCGTCGGCGTAGAGAGGGGCGATATCGATGATGGGTAGGCAGCTCATGAAAGCTCCGGGGTGTTGCTGCGAGTCTTCTCGTACCCAGGGCAGCGGGAAGAGACCTCGGATGAGATCCCCTTGATGCGGTTCTGCCAGTGGCAGGGACGGCATCGGTAGTTGCCGGGTGGCGGGTTGCACCCGCCCTACAGGCCGTAGGACGGGTGCAACCCGCCAGCCACTTACTTCGGCATTTCGGCCTTCACGTTCTCCACGTAGTAATTCATCGAGGCCAGTTCGGCGTTGGTCGCACTCACGCCTTCGGCGATGCGCACCGCGCCGCTCTGATCCTTGATCGGGCCGGTGAAGGGGTGGAGCTTGCCGCTGCGAATGTCGGCGATGATCTGCTCGGCCTCGCTTTTCACATCAGCCGGCACCAGGTCGCTGATCGGCAGTGAGAGGGTGTCTTCGGCCAGACCGCCCCAGAAATCCTGCGGCTGCCAGGTGCCGTCGATCACCGCCTGGGTGGATTTCACGTAGTGCGGGCCCCAGTCGTTGACGATCGACGTGAGCACGGCTTTCGGCCCGAAATGGGCCATGTCCGAGGCGTAGCCGACGGAGTAGATGCCACGGCGCTCGGCGGTCTGGATCGGTGCCGGGCTGTCGGGGTGCTGGAACATCACGTCCACGC
>CAMPIF010000598.1 GCA_946886245.1 Ectopseudomonas composti
AGCCCGCACCTGGAAGTCTTCCGCAAGAAGGGCATCGAGGTGCTGCTGCTCACCGATCGCATCGACGAGTGGCTGATGAGCTACCTGACCGAGTTCGACGGCAAGCAGTTCGTCGATGTGGCCCGTGGTGACCTGAATCTGGGTGAACTGGACTCGGAAGAGGACAAGAAGGCTCAGGAAGAAGTCGCCAAGGCCAAGGAGGGGCTGATCGAGCGCCTCAAGGGGGCGCTGGGCGAGCAGGTCGCCGAGGTTCGCGTGTCGCATCGCCTGACCGATTCACCGGCGATTCTCGCCATCGGTGAGCAGGATCTCGGTCTGCAGATGCGCCAGATTCTCGAGGCCAGCGGGCAGAAGGTGCCGGATGCCAAGCCGATCTTCGAGTTCAACCCCGCGCATCCGCTGATCGAACGCCTGGATGCCGAGCCGGACGAGGATCGCTTCACCGATCTGTCGCACATTCTCTTCGACCAGGCTGCGTTGGCCGCCGGTGACAGTCTGAAAGACCCTGCCGCTTACGTGCAGCGCCTGAACAAGCTATTGGTGGAACTCTCCGCCTGATTGATCTGGCTTCAGAACAAGCCCGCTTCGGCGGGCTTTTCTATGGGCGCGATAGATCGGCTTTGATTGACAAGTGCGACCCTGTCGTTTCAGATGCTGGCAATTGGCTGGCGTTCTGCAGTGCCTTGGGGTGGTATGTCGATTTTCGAGTTGTTCTTCTTGATGGGTGCGGACCCGAGTGTCCTTGTGCTCAGTCGTTACGACACTTCCCTGGTGCTGCTGTCGCTGGCCATTGCCGTGTTCGCCGCCGGCATGGCGCTGCAACTGGCCGGTGAAGCACGTGACAGTTCGCATCCGGTTGCCAGGCAAATCACCATTCTCACCGGATCGCTCGCCCTTGGCGGTGGCATCTGGTCCATGCATTTTCTCGGCATGCTTGCCTTCGAGCTGTGCGCGGCGGTGCAATTCGATCTGGGCATCACGCTGTTGTCGATGCTGCCGAGCCTGGCTGCTTCCTGGGTCGCGCTGAGCCTGCTGGCGCGGCGTGACCTGAGCATTGTGCAACTGTGTGTGGGCGGGGTGCTGGTCGGAGCCGGTATCGGTGCCATGCACTACAGCGGTATGGCGGCGATGCAGATGGCGCCACTGCTGCGCTATGACCCCTGGATGTTCGGCCTGTCCATCGTCGTTGCCGTTGCCCTGGCCATTCTGGCGTTGTGGGTGCGCTTCGGTCTGGAAGGGCGTTTGCCGACGCTCTGGGCGCTTGCGCTCAGCGCCCTGGTGATGGGCCTGGCGATCAGTGGCATGCACTACACCGGCATGGCGGCGGCGCGTTTCGTCGGCACGCCGGAGTTCGAGGCGCCAATGGCAGTGGTCGACAGTGGTTATATCGCCATTGCCATCACGCTGCTGACCGTCGCGCTGACGGTCTTCGTGGTAGCGGTCAATACGCTGCTGCGCTACCGGCGCATGAGTCTTCAGCTCAAGGCCAGCGAGCAGCATCTGCGCTCGATCTTCGATACGGCTCTGGATGCCATCATCACCGTCGATCACACCGGCACGTTGCGCTCGGCCAATCGCGCTGTCTCGCGTCTGTTTGGCTGGACGCCGCATGAGCTGGTGGGCATGCACATGCGCTCACTGATGCCGGCTCGCTACATTGAGCAGGTCGAAGTCCTGCTGGCCGATTACCTCAGGACAGGTCGCCTGACGATGCCGGCCGGTGAGCAGGAACTGATGTGCCTGACCCGTGACGGCAACGAGAAATCGGTACGCATCAGCGTTGGCATTACCCACTCAGGGAGTCGTCCGCTGTTCGTGGTATTCGTCGCCGATATCAGCGAAAGACATGCCATGGAGAAGGCCCTGCGTGACAGCGAGCAGCAGTACCGCTCGTTGATCAGCAACATTCCCGGGGTGTCGTTCCGCTGCACGCTGGATCAAGACTGGACCATGATCTTCATCAGCGATGCGGTGCAGCCCCTCACCGGTTGGAGTGCAGAGGATTTCATCAGTGGTCGCTGTTCGATTGCCGATATGTATCACCCGGACGACTATCAGCGAGTCGCCGACGAGGTGATGCAGGCCATCGAGCAAGGCCGCAACTACGTTGTCGAATACCGCTTGTTCGACCGCGATGGCGCGGAGCACTGGATCTGGGAGAGTGGCAGTGCGGTTTGCGATGAAAGCGGTATGCCGCGCTGGATCGATGGCGTATTGCTCGACCAGACCGAAACCAAGCGACGCAATGCCGAATATGAAGGCAAGGTCACTGCGATCAGCAAGGCGATGGCGCTGATCGAGTTCGACCTCGACGGCAATATCCTCGACATCAACGACAATGCCCTGGCGTTGTTTGGTTATGCCAAGGAGGAGGTGGTAGGGCGCCACCACGGCATGTTCTGCGATCCTCAAGTGGTGGCAAGCGATGCTTATCGCCAGGGCTGGATGGATCTGCGTGCAGGTCATTTTCGTGCAGGTGAATACCACCGCTTCGCCAAGGGTGGACGGGAAGTCTGGATTCAGGCCAGCTACAACCCGATCCTCGATACCGACGGCAAGCCGTTCAAGGTCGTCAAGTTGGCGACCGACCTGACCCCGCGCCGCGTCATGGAACAGGATCTGCGGGCTGCCCGTGATCGCGCAGAAGCCGCCGCTGCCGCGCGCAGCAGCTTCCTGGCCAATATGAGCG
>CAMPIF010000599.1 GCA_946886245.1 Ectopseudomonas composti
CTTCGTCGAGCAGGGCCACGGCGGCGGCAACCTGTTGCGGGCGCACGCCCAGTTCATCGGCGATGCGGTTGTTGATGCTGTCCATATAGAAACTACCCACTGAAGCGACAGGGCGGCCGCAAAGATGCTGGCCAGACACGAAAGCGGCGCATTATAAACACCGCATTCGCGAGAGCTGCGAACCGTTGGGGAAAAATCTGCTAACAATGGCTGAAGCGCCCACCCATGCGCCTGAGCGATAATGCCGCCACTTGCCGTCCTCAGTACGGCTGTCCAAGGAGACGCCATGACCCAGTCCGCTGCCCCTGTCGCCGAAGGCGAGAAGATTCTCATCGTCGATGACGACGCCCGTCTGCGCCGCTTGCTCGAGCGCTTCTTCGATGAGCAGGGCTACCGGGTTCGCGCAGTGGAAAACGTCGAGCAGATGGATCGTCTGCTGGCGCGCGAACTGTTCAATCTGGTGGTGCTGGACCTGATGTTGCCGGGCGAAGACGGCCTTTCTGCCTGCCGCCGCTTGCGTGAAGCCGGCAACCAGATGCCGATCATCATGCTCACCGCCAAGGGCGATGAGTCCAGCCGTATCCAGGGCCTGGAACTGGGTGCTGACGACTACCTGGCCAAACCCTTCAACCCGCGTGAGTTGCTGGCGCGGATCAAGGCGGTGCTGCGCCGTCAGGCGCCAGTGGTGCCGGGTGCGCCGGGCAGCGAAGACGAGAGCGTCAGCTTCGGCGAATATGAACTGTCCCTGGCCACTCGCGAGCTGAAGAAGGGGCAGGAGGTGCACATGCTCACCACCGGCGAGTTCGCCGTGCTCAAGGCGCTGGTGCAACATGCGCGCGAACCGCTGACCCGCGACAAGCTGATGAACCTGGCCCGTGGCCGCGAGTGGGACGCGCTGGAGCGCTCCATCGATGTGCAGATCAGCCGCCTGCGTCGCCTGATCGAGCCGGACCCGTCCAAGCCGCGTTATATCCAGACCGTCTGGGGTGTGGGCTACGTGTTCGTGCCCGACGGCAACAAGTGACCTGTAGGAGCGGGCGCTGCTCGCGAAAACGTGGTTTCGATTCGCGAGCTGGGCTCGCTCCTACGGTTCTGCATTGATGAAAGCCCCCTACTGGTTCCCGCAAAGCTTCTTCGCCCGCACTCTCTGGCTGGTGCTGGTGGTCGTGCTGTTCTCCAAGGCACTAACGCTGGTGTACCTGATGATGAACGAGGACGTGCTGGTCGACCGCCAGTACAGCCACGGTGCGGCGCTGACCCTGCGGGCCTACTGGGCGGCCAATCCCGACGATCGCGACCATATCGCCCAGGCCGCCGGGCTCAAGCGCATCCCGCGCGACAAGGTGCCGGCCAGTGAGCAGCACTGGCCCTACAGCGAGATTTTCCAGCGGCAGATGCAAACCGAGCTCGGTCCCGATACCGAAACCCGCGTGCGCGCCACCACGCCACCCGCGCTGTGGGTGCGGGCACCGAGTCTCGGCGATGGCTGGGTGAGGGTGCCGATGTATCCGCATCCGCTGCGTGGTCAGCGTATCTGGAGCGTGCTCGGCTGGTTCCTGGGTATAGGCCTGCTGTCCACGGCCGCCGCCTGGATCTTCGTGCGCCAGCTCAATGCGCCGCTCAAACGTCTGGTCTATGCCGCTCGCCAGCTCGGTCAGGGGCGTAGCGTGCGCCTGCCGGTGGGCGATACGCCAAGCGAGATGACCGAGGTGTACCGCGCCTTCAACCAGATGGCCGAGGACGTCGAGCAGGCCGGGCGCGAACGTGAACTGATGCTGGCCGGCGTGTCTCATGATCTGCGCACGCCGCTGACCCGTCT
This sequence comes from Ectopseudomonas composti, assembly GCA_946886245.1. The sequence goes on from CAMPIF010000599.1 coordinate 1,820, forward strand.
GCGCCTTGCCCTGGAGTTCATGGAGCACGATTCCGAGCTGACCGAGGACATGGTGCGCGATATCGAGGACATGGACGCCATCCTCGATCAGTTCCTCGCCTTCATCCGCGATGGGCGCGACGAGCCACTGGAGGCGCTGGACTTCTCCGAACTGGTGCGCGAAACCCTGGCGCCCTACAACCAGAACGGCGAGCGCGTGCGCCTGTGCCTCGAGCCGATCCCTCCCTTCCCGCTGCGCCGCGTCTCGACCAAGCGTCTGCTCACCAACCTGGTGGAGAATGCCCTCAATCATGGCGGTGGTGATGCCGTCGAGGTGGTCGCCAGCCTGGCCGGCGATCACAACGCGCCTTATGTGGTGCTGAGCGTGCTGGACCGTGGCAACGGTATCGATCCAGCCGAGCTGGACAGCATCTTCAACCCCTTCATTCGCGGTGATCGGGCGCGTGGTGGGCGCGGCACAGGTCTTGGTCTGGCCATCGTCAAGCGCATCGCGGCACTGCATGGTGGCAGCGTCGAGTTGCGCAACCGCTCCGGCGGTGGCCTGGAGGCGCGGGTGCGCCTGCCGCTGGGGCTGCTGTTGCCGCGCGACGCGGTGTAGCTGACGACCGACCGTCCAGGTGACGGCCAGCGTCAGCAGCCACGCGAACGCGAACAGCACCGTCGCCAGCGCCCACGGCCGGACAGGATCCTGCACGCCGGGTATCCGCAGCCCGCGCGCGCCCGTCTGCGGCGGCGTCGCAGGCGTCGCGCCAGGTGCCGTCGACCCGGCGACTCCGGGCGCCACCTCGAGGATGAGCGCGGGCGCGGTGGCGTTGCGCGCGACCCCTGCGGCGGCGTCCCACCACGCCAGCCGGGGCGGCTCGATG
>CAMPIF010000600.1 GCA_946886245.1 Ectopseudomonas composti
CCATAGCTGCGCCCATATTGGCTTGCCGCACGACGCCGTAACGGAGCAAATGCTCATCGTAGCTTTACTGCGCCTCACTCCTTTTCCGGATTCCCCGCTCGCACTGCGGCGGCTGAAAGCGGCCGGCCTCCCCTTGGGCATCCTCTCCAACGGTTCGCATTACTCGATTGAACAGGTCGTGAGCAACTCGGGATTGAACCGGGCATTCGATCACCTGATCAGCGTCGAAGAGGTCAAGGTGTTCAAGCCCGACAATCGCGTTTACGCCTTGGCTGAACAACGGATGGGATATGCGCGCGAGGAGATCCTCTTTGTTTCGTCCAATGCCTGGGATGCGAGCGGCGCCGCGCATTTCGGCTTTCCGGTCTGCTGGATCAACCGTCAAGGCGGCGTATTCGATGAACTCGGCATTCGGCCAAGGCAAACCGTTCCCGATCTCGAGGCGATGACCGATTGGCTGCTTGGAGCACGCAGCTGATTCCTCCCCAAGGAAAATCACGCCCATGCTTCAATCTCCCGACCCATACCACCACCACCCGCCCAAGGCCAGCAGCCCAAGCCAGATCGCGACGATGGCCAGCGCGCCCGCGTAGCTGGCCGGCTTGGTCTTCTGGTTCGCCATCCATTCCTCGGCCCGGGTCCGGCATTCCTGGATCACATGTTCCGGCAGCAGGCGCACCGCCAGCCAGATCAGGCCCGGCAGCAGGATGGCATCGTCGAGATAGCCGAGCACCGGAATGAAGTCCGGGATCAGGTCGATCGGGCTCAGGGCATAGGCCACCGTCACGACGCACAAGGCCTTGGTCAGGAAAGGCGTGTCCGGATGGCGCCGCGCAAACCACAGCATGAGCGCATCGCGCTTGATGCGCCGGGCCCAGTTCCTGATCGATTCCATCGCCTCGCCTCCATGCATGCAGCGGACCAGCCCGATCCTACACGAAGGCGGAAATAACAACGGCTCCCGAAGGAGCCGTTGTGTTTGAAGCGTAAAGCGATCAGGCGTAGCTGCGCAGGCGGAAGGAGAATTCCTGCAGCGCCTTGATGCCCGAGGCTTCGGCGCGTGCGCACCAGTCTTGCAGCTGGTGCAGCAGCTGGTCGCGGGTCGAGTGCGAACGCTCCCAGATCGCGCCCAGTTCCACGCGCATCTGGTGCATGGTTTCCAGCGCCTTGCTGTGCTGGAACAACTCGACCAGTTGCTGCTTCTGCGAGCTTTCCAGCTTGGCCGGCTCGCGCTGCAGCAGCTTGCGCGAGCTCTTCAGGAAGCGCGACTCCAGCTCGGCCTTGTGCTTCAGGTGCTCGAATTCCTCGCGGAAAGCGCGTCGCACCGACTTGGCGTACTTGGCCATCACGTCGTAGCGGTTGGCGATCACCGACTGCAGGGTGTCGAGGTCGGCCGCCTGCTTGTTCTTGGCAAATTTCGGCTCCGGCGCCACTTTCTTCACCTTGGCCAGGCCCAGGATTTCCAGGGTGCGGATATAGCCCCAGCCCAGGTCGATCTCGTACCACTTGCTCGACAGCTTGGCCGAGGTGGCGAAGGTGTGGTGGTTGTTGTGCAGTTCTTCGCCGCCGATCAGGATACCGAAGGGGAACACGTTGGTGGCTGCATCGTTGCAGTCGTAGTTGCGGTAACCCCACCAGTGGCCCAGGCCATTGATGATGCCGGCCGCGGTGATCGGGATCCACAGCATCTGGACGGCCCAGACGGTCAGGCCGATCACGCCGAACAGCGCCACGTTGATGATCAGGAGCAGGGCCACGCCCATGGCGCTGTGGCCGGTGTACACATGGCGCTCGATCCAGTCGTCCGGGGTGCCGTGGCCATACTTCTCCATGGTTTCCTTGTTCTTGCTCTCAGCGCGGTACAGCTCGGCACCTTCCAGCAACACCTTGCGGATGCCGCGGGTCTGCGGGCTGTGCGGATCTTCTTCGGTGTCACACTTGGCGTGGTGCTTGCGGTGGATCGACGCCCACTCCTTGGTCACCTGGCCCGTGGTCAGCCACAGCCAGAAACGGAAGAAATGGCTGGGGATAGGATGAAGGTCGAGGGCGCGGTGCGCCTGGTGGCGGTGCAGGTAGATCGTCACGCTCGCGATCGTGATATGCGTGACGACCAGCGTGTACACCACGAGCTGCCATGCGGAAAGGTCCAGCAGGCCGGTGTCCAGGAAGGCCAGCACGTTCTGCAGGATGTCGCTAAAGAAATTCATTCAGTCTCCATGTAGGTCGTGTCCGAGGCGCAATAAGGCATACGTTCACGTAACGCGCATATTTTACGCGGTTCTAGTGACACACGGCACGGTTAGCTCGGCTTAATTTGCGCCGGATTGAGGGGTACGCGACACTACCGATGCTATATGCGCATCGAGCAGGCGTGTATCCATGGCCGGATGACCAAGTTTCACCTCACCTTGTTGCACCAAGGCATAAATCTTCTTGTTGACGTCCGAAATCGGCCCGCCGGCGCCGTTTTCCGGATCGGCGATCCAGAAGCCGACTTCCAGCTCGTAGCCATCGGCCACGAAGGCGTTGAGCAGCACATTGGGCGCCGGTTCTTCCAGCACCCGCGCCACGCCTTTCGGCTGGGCTTCCAGCAGGGGCATCACGGTCGACAGGTCCGATTCGTAGGACACCACCAGCTTCGTGACCAGGCGCTGGTTGCGGTTGGTGACCGACTGGTTCAGGAC
>CAMPIF010000601.1 GCA_946886245.1 Ectopseudomonas composti
GCGGTTCTGTGTGGCGTAGCAGATGTCGTCCTTGCGCGGGCCGCCAATGGCGGGAAACCTGGTGCGCAGGGCGTCGATCACCTTGCTGGTGTCGTCCATCGACAGGGTGGTCTGGGTCACGAACGCCAGGTTTTCGGGGTTGCGCACCTGCAGCTCAGCGACGTCCGCCTCGTCTTCCACCAGGTAGATGGTACCGCCGTTGCTGGCGTCGTACTGGCCCATGGTGCCTTCGACTTCCGGATGGCCTTCGTGGCCAATGAGGATGCACTCGCGGCCCTCACGGCTGTAGCGCACCACTTCCATATGCACCTTGGTCACCAGTGGGCAGGTAGCGTCGAACACCTTGAGGCCACGACGCGCCGCTTCGTCGCGCACGGCCTTGGAGACGCCATGAGCGCTGAAGATGACGATGACGTCGTCCGGCACCTGATCCAACTCTTCGACGAACACCGCGCCACGGGCACGCAGGTCTTCGACCACGAATTTGTTGTGCACCACTTCATGGCGTACGTAGATCGGCGGGCCGAAGACTTCCAGCGCGCGGTTGACGATTTCGATGGCGCGATCGACACCGGCGCAGAAGCCGCGGGGGTTGGCGAGTTTGATATGCATATTGACTGTCTCGATTAACGCCGCGCATTGAATGCGGTGCGGTAGAAACGCTCAGGGATATTCTTGGCGAGAATGAAGGACGCTGACCACTTCTATGCAATCGGCCGCCACTCTGTAGACCAGGACATAATTGGGGTGGGCGACCAGCTCGCGAGTGCCAGGAATCCGACCGGGACGATACAGATAGGGGTGATCGGCCAACGGCAGGACGGCAGACTCCAAGTAGCTCTTTAGCTGCCTGGCAGCCTGAGGAGCTTCGTCAGCGATATAGCGGATGATTTCCGCCAAGTCGGCTCTGGCGCTATCGCGCCAGATGATCGGCAGCATTAGCCAAGACCCCGCCGCCGAGCTTCGGCCTGGGTGATGATGGCTTCCATCTCAGCCATTACCTGGTCATGCGGAACGCCAGGGCGCGAGTCATCCAGGGACTCCTGTACCTTGCGGCGGAACCAGCGATCATGACGATCTGCCTGCTCCTGCGTCTCGAACTCCGACACGATGGGGGAAAGTTGCACACTCATAAGGGTGGCCTCCGTGTGAGAAATCCAGTCTACACCGCATTTAGCGCCTTGACCTCGATGATCTCCACATCGAAGTCGAGCACCTTGCCGGCCAGCGGATGATTGAAGTCGATGGTGACCTGCTTGTCATCGAACGCCTTGACCACGCCCGGCAACTCGGTATTGGCGGCGTCATTGAAGATCACCAGCAGCCCTTCGGAGAGCTCCATGCCGTCGAACTGGCTACGCGGCATGATCTGCACATTCTGCGGGTTCGGTTGGCCGAAGCCCTGCTCCGGCTGCACCTGCACGCTGCGTTTGTCGCCGGCCTTGAAGCCGTACAGCGCCTGCTCGAAGCCAGGCAGCAGGTTGCCGTCGCCGACCTTGAAGGTCGCCGGCTGCTTGTCGAACGTGCTGTCGACCACATCGCCGTTTTCCAGCTTGAGGGCAAAATGCAGGGTCACTTCCCTGTCCGGCCCGATGCGTACGTCTGTCATTGCGCAGCCTCCTTCGCGGACTTGTCGCTCTTGAACATATCCAGCGCCAGCAGGATGGCACCGATGGTGATGAAGGTGTCGGCCAGGTTGAACGCCGGGAAGAACCAGCGGCTCTGCCAGTGCACCAGGATGAAGTCGACCACGTGACCAAGCACCACGCGGTCATACAGGTTGCCCAGCGCGCCGCCCAGGACCATGGCCAGCGCTACCGCCAGCAGGGTCTCATGACGCTTGAGGCGCTTGAGCCAGATCACCAGCACGACGCTGACGACGATGGCGATGGCCGCGAAGAACCAGCGCTGCCAGCCGGCGGCATCGGCCAGGAAGCTGAATGCCGCACCGGTGTTGTAGGCCAGGGTCCAGTCGAAGTAGCCCGGAATGACTTCGATGCGCTGATACATGCTCAGCGTGCCCTCGAAGATGTCCTTGGTCACCCGGTCGGCGACCAGGATCAGCACGCTCAGCAGCAACCAGGGCAGATGCCCGAAACGCGAGGACTCAGGCATGCTTGCGCACCTCACCGATGCCTTCGATGTTGCTCACGCAACGACCGCACAGCTCCGGGTGCGCGGCATGGCTGCCGACGTCGGCGCGGAAGTGCCAGCAGCGGCCGCACTTGGCATGGGCGGACTTGAGGATCTTCAGCTTCAGGCCTTCGACCTCGGTCACCACCGCATCGGCCGGCGCATCGGCCAGCGGCGCGGTCTGCGCCGCCGAGGTGATCAGGGCGAAACGCAGCTCGTCACCGAGCTTGGCCAGGTCGGCCTGCTTGGCCTCGTCGCAGAACAGGGTCACTTCCGCCTGCAGGCTGGCACCGATGGCCTTGGCCGTGCGCAGGTTCTCCAGTTCCTTGTTGACTGCCGCCTTGACCGCCATGACGCGATCCCAATAGGCACGATCCAGAGCGAAACCTTCCGGCAGGCGCTCAAGGCCGGCGTACCAGGTATTGAGCATCACCGATTCGTTGCGCTCGCCCGGCAGGAACTGCCAGATTTCCTCGGCGGTGAAGGCCAGGATCGGCGCGATCCAGCGCACCAGCGCCTCGCTGATATGGAACAGCGCGCTCTGGCA
>CAMPIF010000602.1 GCA_946886245.1 Ectopseudomonas composti
GCCTCGCCCCAGGCCTGGCTGGATCTCGCGGTGGCCTTCCGTGAGGCGGCGGCGCAGAGCGGTATCGCCAGCGTCGACGACTTCAACGGGGGTGACAACGAAGGCTGCAGCTACTTTCAGGTCAACCAGAAACACGGCGTGCGCTGGAATGCCTCCAAGGCCTTTCTGCGCGATATTCGCCAGCGCCCCAATCTGCAGGTGCTGACCGGCGCCGAGGCCGAGCGGCTGGAGCTGGAGGGCGGTCGCGCCCGTGCGCTGCATCTGCGTTGTCAGGGGCGAGCGCTGCGGGTGGCGGCACGTCGCGAGATCATCCTGTGTGCTGGCGCCATCGGTTCACCGGCCTTGCTGCAGCGTTCCGGCATCGGCCCAAGGCCGCTGCTCGAACGCCTGGGTATCGGCGTGCACCATGAGCTACCAGGCGTCGGTGAGAACCTGCAGGATCACCTGCAACTGCGTTTGATCTATCGCGTCGAGGGCGTGAAGACGCTCAACCGCATCGTGGCTACGCCTTGGGGCAAGCTGGGAATGGGGCTGGAGTACCTGTTCAAGCGCAGCGGGCCACTGTCGATGGCGCCCAGCCAGCTAGGCGCCTTCGCCAGGTCCGACCCCGGCCAGGCGCGCGCCAACCTGCAGTATCACGTGCAGCCATTGTCGCTGGAACGCTTTGGCGAGCCCTTGCATGAGTTCCCGGCTTTTACCGCGTCGGTATGCAACCTGCGCCCGCATAGCCGTGGCAGCGTCCAGATCGCCTCGGCCGATGCCAGCGTCGCTCCGCTGATCCGCCCCAACTACCTCAGTGACGAGCGGGATCTGCAGGTGGCTGCAGACGCCATTCGCCTGACCCGGCGCATCGTCGCCGCGCCCGCCCTGGCCGGCTACCGGCCCGAGGAATACAAGCCGGGGCCGCAGTACCAGAGCGAGGAAGACCTGCAGCGCGCAGCGGGCGAGATCGGCACCACCATCTTCCATCCGGTGGGCACCTGCGCGATGGGGCAGGGGCGCGATGCGGTAGTGGACGCCCGCCTGCGCGTGCACGGTATCGCCGGGCTGCGGGTGGTCGATGCTTCGATCATGCCGAGCATCACCTCGGGCAACACCTGCTCGCCGGTGCTGATGATCGCCGAGAAGGCGGCGCAGATGATCGCCGAGGACGCGCGAGCGGCGATAAGTATGGTGCCGCAGCGCGAGCCTTGCGGGGTGAGCGCGTGACCGGTCGATCCGGGGTGCCTTGGCCGGCGAGGCGACAGCTGTGCTCTGGTAGCATTGGGCGTCGATGAATGGAGGCGAACATGGCTCTGCGTGTAGCGCTGATCGGGTTGGGCCTGCTTCAGGTCGCCATGAGCGTTGTAGCTGGCGATCTGGCGTTGGACCAGCGCGCCTTGCTCCTGGAGGACAGTCGGTTGCCGCGTGAGGCGGCCTTGGATCGTCTGCAGCAGGTGCGCTTCGCCTTTCGCGAGGCGGCGCCTGAGGCCGGCGAGTGGCCGCTGTGGTCGCGCACCTACGGCATCCAGGGTAGCTGGGACGACGCCGGCCTCGAGCGCCGCGGCGAGGGGCTGCTGATGGGGATGGATCGTGCGCTGGGCGGGCAGTGGATCGGCGGTGTGCTGGGTGGCGTGACGCGTGCCCGGCTGGATCATGATCAGGGGCATGGCCGCAGCGATAGTCGTTACCTAGGGCTCTACGCCGCGACCCGGGTCTACAACCAGCTGGGGTTTCGGCTCGGGTTGCTGCACGGCTGGCATGAGCTGGATCGGCGCGATAACGCGCGCAGTTGGCAGCTGTTTGGCGAAAGCAGTTACGCCATGGACTATCGCGATTTCACCTTGGAGCCATTTGCCGGCCTGGCGTTGGTGCATCTGGATGCCGACGCCCGGCGTTTCGACGGACTGCGCCTGGCGGCTGCGCACGAGCAGACGGGTTATCTGACGCTTGGCTGGCGCCTGGCCGCGCCCTGGTACTGGCAGCAGCGCAAGTGGGTAGGGCGTGCCAGCCTGGCGCTGCGGCAGAATCTGGGCAGCGACCGCTTGCGTGACGAGGCGGTCGATGGCCAGGGCGCACTCCAGCAGATGCACAGTCGTGAGTTCGAGCGCAGCAGCCTGCGTCTTGACCTGAGCCTGGATCATGAACTCAGCCGCAGTCTCTACCTGGGCCTGACCTATGCGGGCCATTACGCCGAAGACGCGCGCGACAACGCCTTGGCGGCACGCCTGAGCCTGAAGTTCTGAGCGCGCCCCGCCGGTCAGCCAGCGGGCTGCCAGGGGGCTTCGAGTCGGGTATACTCGCCGGCTTTTCAGAAACTTTGCGGTCACGGCTCTTGCCGTGCTCGGCCAGGGCAGCGCATTAGCCGCCCGGGCGAGCCGGATTGAGCCGTTTCGCGTCTTTTGCCCGAGAGTGCTGCCCACCATGGAAATCAATCCGATCCTCAACAGCATCAAGGACCTGTCCGAGCGAACCCAGTCAATTCGGGGGTATCTTTGACTACGATCACAAGCATGATCGTCTGGTCGAAGTAAACCGCGAGCTGGAAGACGCCAGCGTCTGGAACAAGCCCGAGTACGCGCAAGCCCTGGGCCGCGAGCGCGCCATGCTGGCGCAGATCGTCGAAACCATCGACGACCTCACCGGCAGTCTGGTCGATTCCAGGGATCTGCTGG
>CAMPIF010000603.1 GCA_946886245.1 Ectopseudomonas composti
CTGCTCGAACGTGCCAGTGCCAAGAGTGGCAAGGCGCGGGTGGTGGGCGAGGTCGACGAAGACGTGATCAATCTGGTGTCGATGCTGTTCGAGTTCATTCTCGATGATCGCACCCTGCCGGATTCGCTCAAGGCTCTGATTGGCCGCCTGCAGATTCCGATGCTCAAGGTGGCGGTGCTGGACAAGACCTTCTTCAGCCGTGGCAGCCATCCGGCGCGCCGCTTGCTCAACGAAATCGCCTCTGCCGCACTGGGTTGGGTCGATCAGGACGATGCGCAGCGTGACAGCCTCTATCAGAAGATCGAGCAGGTGGTTCAGCGCCTGCTGAACGATTTCGTCGATGATCCTGCGATCTTCTCCGAGCTGCTGGCCGAGTTCATGGCGTTCACGGGCGATGAGCGTCGTCGCAGCGAACTGCTCGAGCAGCGTACCCGCGACGCCGAGGAAGGCAGCGCCAAGGCCGAACTGGCCCGCCGCCAGGTCGAGCAGGCACTGAACGAGCGGCTGCTGGGCAAGACCCTGCCGGAAGTGGTGGTGCGCCTGCTGCAGGAAGCCTGGAGCAAGGTGCTGATGCTCACCTGCCTCAAGCATGGCGTGGAGTCGGACGAATGGCAGGCTGCGCTGCAGACCATGGATGACCTGGTCTGGAGCGTCGCCCCGCACGAAGACCCCGAAGCGCGTCTGCGCTTGCTGGAGCTGGTGCCCGGCTTGCTCAAGGCGCTGCGCGAAGGCATGGCCAGTGCTGCGTTCGATCCGTTCTCTACCAGCGAATTCTTCAGCCAATTGGAAGTGCTGCACGTGCAGGCCTTCCAGCGCTTCAAGCGCGCGGCCCCTGAAGCCGAGACGGCCGTTGCCGAGGATGCTGCGCACACCGATCCGAGTGAAGCCGGCATCGAGCTGCCACTGCTGGAGCTGCCGGCGGCCGAAGAGGTCGAGGACGCTCCGGCGATGGTCGAGGTGGTCGAAGAGATCATTCTGCTCGCGCCGGGCCAGACCCGTCCGCAGGAGCCGGACGTGGTGCTCCCGGACGACGACGAGGCGCTGCTGCAGGTCGACAGCCTGCGTGTGGGGAGCTGGGTGGAAATCCAGGAAGATGAAGAGCACAAGCTGCGTTGCAAGCTGGCGGCCATCATCAAACCCACTGGCAAGTACGTGTTCGTCAATCGCACCGGCATGAAGGTGCTGGAGAAGACGCGCAACGCGCTGGCGGTCGAGTTCCGCCGCAACGCTGTGCGCCTGCTTGACGATGCGCTGCTGTTCGATCGCGCCCTGGAGTCGGTCATCGGCAATCTGCGCAAGTTGAAGCACAGCTGATCGTTGCCTGGGAGCGCTTCGCTCCTGGCAGCGGCTTGGCCGGTAGGAGCCCCGCCCCGGGGCGAAGCTTTTCGATGGTGCGGCGTGCTCGATATCGATTCGCCGCGAGACGCGGCTCCTGCAGCGTTTGATCCTCGGGATGTTCTGAAAAAAACGTCATTGCTGCGCAGGCGCAACTGCAGCTTTATCGCTGAACAGCGCTTGCGCTGGCCCGAAGGGAGATAATCCAGCGTCTGCGCCTCTCCTGGCTCCCGGCTTCGCGGGAGTGCCGATGAATGGGTTTTTCCGAGTTTCCCTGGATATTTCCCGCCTTTGCACATCCTGTTGCGGCCTCGCTCTTGGCCGCCGTAGCCACCTGCTCTAGAGTGGTGACACGTTCAGGAGTGCCACATGCAGCTCGACCCTTCAACTGGCTGGTTCCAGGGCATCCCTCACTGCCCGTCGCCGAATTTCAACGCGCGTCCCGGTGGCGAAATCTCCCTGCTGGTGGTGCATAACATCAGCCTGCCACCTGGGCAGTTCGGGACCGGTAAGGTGCAGACGTTCTTTCAGAACCGCTTGCCCGTGCACGAGCATCCTTTCTTCGCCGAGATCGCCTGCCTGCAGGTTTCCGCGCATTTCTTCATCGAGCGTGATGGCGGCCTGACGCAATTCGTCTCCTGTCTGGATCGTGCCTGGCACGCCGGGGTTTCCTGGTTCGAGGGGCGCGACAACTGCAATGATTTTTCCCTGGGCGTGGAGCTGGAAGGGACGGATGATCTGCCCTACAGCGACGCCCAGTACGCCAGGTTGGCCGAGCTGACGCGACAGTTGCTGGACGCTTACCCGGCGCTGTCGACGCAGCGTATCCGTGGCCACAGCGATATCGCCCCTGGGCGCAAGACCGACCCGGGGGCAGCGTTCGACTGGTCGCGTCTGCACGCCGAATTGAAGGAGAGGTAGCAATGAGTTTTCTGGTGATTCTGCTGGTGCTGTGGGTCGAGAAATTTTCCGCCTGGCGTCTGCGCATCCAGCAGGACGGCCCCTGGTTGGCGCAGCTGCAGCGTCTGCAACAAGGCGGTCTGCAGCAGGCTCCGTGGCTGTGCCTGGCCATTCTGGTGCTGTTGCCGGTATTGGCGCTGGGGCTGGTGCTGCTGATCCTCAAGCCGCTGGCCTACGGCTGGCTGGCCTTGCCCGTGCATTTGCTGGTGCTGATCTACAGCCTGGGGCGTGGTGATCTGCTTGCGGCGCTGGGGCCGTTTCGCGACGCCTGGCGGCGCGGTGACGGTCAGGCGGCTTACCACGTGGCTGAACGTGATCTTTCGTTGCAGCCGGAGGAGGGCACCGAACTGCTGCAG
>CAMPIF010000604.1 GCA_946886245.1 Ectopseudomonas composti
TCCAATTGAGTCTCGAGGATTACTACGGCATTCTTGGCGACACTTTGGGCAGCCGCCTGTTCAGCTTCGACGACCTGCTGCAGGACGGCGAGCATGGCGGGTTGCACGAAGACGCCGGACACTCTCACCTCGAACCTTCGCGGGACCTCGAAGACGAACGCTTCCAGGCGGCCTTGGCCGGTGCCATCGCCGGCTTGCCGGAGCGCGAACGTCTGGTGCTGGCGCTGTATTACGATGAAGAGCTGAACTTGAAGGAAATCGGTGAAGTGCTGGGGGTTAGCGAGTCACGCGTGAGTCAGTTGCACAGCCAATGCGCGGCGCGCTTGCGCTCGCGGCTGAGTGAATGGCGCGCTGGCTGAACGCGGCGTACTCGCAGGCGCAAACGGTTTCATGATTAAAGGACGTAGTTGCGAGCGCAATACGTTTGGGACTGTACGGAGGTCGACTTGGACAAGAACATGAAAATCCTCATCGTTGACGATTTCTCGACGATGCGACGGATCATCAAGAACCTCTTGCGGGACTTGGGTTTCACCAACACCGCGGAAGCCGATGACGGCACCTCGGCGCTGCCGATGCTGCAAAGCGGCAGCTTCGACTTTCTGGTGACCGACTGGAACATGCCCGGCATGCCCGGCATCGACCTGCTGCGCGCCGTACGTGCCGACGAGCGCCTCAAGCACCTGCCGGTGCTGATGGTGACCGCTGAAGCCAAGCGCGATCAGATCATCGAGGCGGCCCAGGCCGGTGTGAATGGCTACGTGGTCAAACCCTTCACCGCTCAGGTGTTGAAGGAAAAGATCGAGAAGATCTTCGAGCGGGTCAACGGCTGATGTCAGCCGCGAGGGTGCTATGGAACACGATGACTCCACGTTGGGTGACCTCGAGTCGACCCTGAAAAACAATGCCCGCGATCTGGTCGACAGCCTTGAACAGGGTAACTTCGGCGCTGCGGTGCAACTGATCAACGAGCTGAACAAGGTCCGTGATCGCGGGCTGTATCACGAGGTCGGCAAACTGACCCGTGAACTGCACAACGCCATTGTCAATTTTCAACTCGATCCGCGCATGCCGCATGCCCAGGAGCTGTCGCAGATCGCCGACGCGACCGAGCGCCTGAACTACGTCGTGACCATGACCGAGAAGGCCGCCAACCGGACCATGGATCTGGTCGAGCAGAGTGCGCCGCTGGTCAACGACCTCAGTGACGAAGCGCAGAGCCTCAGCGCCGAGTGGGGCCGCTTCATGCGCCGTGAAATCGGGGCCGACGGTTTTCGTGAGCTGGCCAAGCGTGTCGAACTGTTCCTCGCCCGCAGTGAGCGAGATGGCGTAAAGCTCTCCGGCCATCTCAACGACCTTCTGCTGGCGCAGGACTATCAGGACCTTACCGGCCAGGTGATCAAGCGTGTCACCCAGCTGGTGACCGAAGTGGAAAGCAACCTGCTCAAGCTGATGCTCATGGCCAGCCAGGTCGACCGTTTTGCCGGTATTCAGCACGACCACGAAGCGCTGCGTAGCGAACAGGAAAAATCAAAAGAGCCATCGCGGGGTGAAGGTCCGCAGATTCATGCCGATAAGCGTGATGACGTCGCCTCCAGTCAAGACGATGTCGACGACCTGCTGTCCAGTCTAGGGTTCTAAGGAGCACACAAATATGAGCTTCGGCGCCGATGAAGAGATCCTCCAGGATTTCCTGGTAGAGGCCGGCGAGATTCTCGAACAGTTGTCCGAACAGTTGGTCGAGCTGGAAAGCCGACCGGACGACATGAACCTGCTCAACGCCATCTTTCGCGGTTTCCATACCGTCAAGGGCGGAGCGGGTTTCCTCCAGCTCAACGAGCTGGTGGAGTGCTGCCATATCGCCGAAAACGTCTTCGACATCCTGCGCAAGGGTGAGCGTCGCGTCGATTCGGAGCTGATGGATGTGGTGCTCGAGGCTCTTGATGCAGTCAATGGCATGTTTGGCGAAGTGCGTGAGCGCCGCGAGCCGACGCCCGCGTCGCCTGAACTTCTGGCGGCACTGGCTCGCCTGGCCGAACCGGGCGGCGCCGAAGCGGCTCCTGAGCCCGTGCAGCAAGCCGAAGCGGAACCCGCGCCGGAGCCTCAGCCCGCTGCGCCTTCCGCTCCCGCAGGCGACATCACCGACAGCGAGTTCGAGCAACTGCTCGAGGCGTTGGGTGAAGCGCCGGCTGCCGCCCCGAGTGCGCAGGCCAGTGCCAGCGACGAGATCACCGATGACGAGTTCGAGTCGCTGCTCGATCAGTTGCACGGCAAGGGCCAGTTCGCCGGTACGGTCGAAACGCCCGCCGCTGCGGTAGTCGCTTCTGCGCCTGCTGGCGCAGCGGCAGGCGATGACATCACCGACGATGAATTCGAAGCGCTGCTCGATCAACTGCATGGCAAGGGCCAGTTCTCGGCCACGGCCGAAGCCGCTGCGCCGGTTGCAGCCGTTGCTGCAGCGCCCGCTCCGGCGGGTGATGAGATCACCGACGACGAGTTCGAGTCGCTGCTCGATCAATTGCACGGCAAGGGCAAGTTCGTCCCGCCGGCTGAGCCCGCGCCCGCGCCTGCCGCTGCGGCTAAACCCGCAGCAGCGCCCAAGGCCGCTGCACCTGCCAAACCCGCAGCAGCCAAGGCTGAGCCT
>CAMPIF010000605.1 GCA_946886245.1 Ectopseudomonas composti
GCCGATAGCCGAGCGCTGGGCCAAGGTGATGCCCAAGCTGCGCGTCGACAAACATCTGATCCTGGCGCGCGATGGCGACATGAAATGGTTCGTGCGCCCCGATGCGCCGATGCTGCGTGCCAGCATCGACCGTTTCTTCAGCAGCTATGAGAGCCCGGCCGACCAGGATGTGGCGTTTCAGCGTGTTTATCGCCGCCTGTACAAAGTGCATTCGCCACTGGGGCGCACTGAACGACAGCGCCTGGAGAAGGTGCGCCCGGTGCTGCAGCAGCTTGCCGAGCAGCAGGGTTTCGATTGGCTGATGCTGGCTGCGCTGGCATTCAAGGAGTCGACGTTGAACCCGTCGGCGCGCGGCGCCAGCGGCGCGACCGGGCTGATGCAGATCACCCCGGCGGCGGCGCGTAGCGTCGGGGTGAGCAACATCCAGAACCTCGAGGGTAATGTCCAGGCCAGCAGCAAGTACCTGGCGATGATCCGCCGCAACTTCTTCAACAGCCCGCAGCTCAACGAGCGCGAACGCATGGCGTTCATCCTGGCGGGCTACAACATGGGCCCGCAGCGGGTGCAGAGCCTGCGCGCCGAGGCACGCAGGCGTGGCCTCAATCCCAATCAGTGGTTCTTCCAGGTCGAACGTGTGGCCATGGAGCAGATGGGCATGGGCGTGGTGAGTTATGTGAATGCGGTGAATAAGTACTACCTTGCTTATGACCGTGAGCGCTATCTGCTCGAACCGCAGGGACGGCGTCTGACGGCCAACTAAATATTTGTTCGTTCGATATCTATTAGCGGTATTTTGCTGTTTTTTGATCGAATAAATTGGCTATTCTCTGCGCCATCAATCCCCACACACGAAGGAAGCGCTGCAATGAACAACCTGATCAAGAACGTCACCGCCACCCAGGCCAGCTTCGGCATCACCATTTTGCGTATCGTCGCCGGCATCACCTTCGCCGCCCATGGCGCGCAGAAGCTGTTTGGCTGGTTCGGTGGTTATGGCCTGGCTGGCGTGGCGCAGTGGATGGAGAGCATCGGCCTGGCCCCGGGCTACCTGATGGCGTTGGCGGCTGGTAGCGCCGAGTTCTTCGGCGGCGTGGCGCTGATCATCGGTCTGCTGGTGCGTCCGGCTGCGGTGGTACTGGCGGTGACCATGCTGGTGGCCATCTTCACCGTGCACTTCGCCAACGGTTTCTTCATGAGCAACAACGGTTACGAGTTCGCCCTGGCTCTGCTGGCCATCAGCGTAGCGCTGGTGTTCGAAGGCGCCGGCAAGCTGTCGATCGATAGCAAACTCGCCCGCTGATTCAATCCGCAACAACGAGAAGGCCCGCACACGCGGGCCTTCTTGCGTTCAGTCGCGAACTATCAGGCCGTAGCAGCTTGCTCGGCCTTTTTCTCCTGCGCGGCGACTTGCTGTGCCAGCTCGATCATCTGCTCGCGCATCCAGCGGTTGGCCGGGTCCTGGTCGGTGCTTTCGTGCCAGTACAGGTGAGTTTCCAGCGCCGGTACATCACCGACCGGTAGGGCCACATGATGCAGGTTGTGGCGGCGGGCGAAGCGCTCCGGCACGGTCATCACCATGTCGGTGTGCTGCAACACGCTACCGGCCATCAGGTAGTGCTGCGAGCGCAGGGCAATCTTGCGCTGGATGCCCATCTTGCCCAGGGCCAGATCGACATAGCCGAGGCCACTGCGGCGGCTGGAGATATGGATGTGACTCAGCGACAGGTATTCGTCGAGGCTGATCTTTTCCTTGGCCAGTGGATGCCCCTGGCGCATGGCGCAGACGTAGCGATCATCCAGCAGCTTGACGTGACGCACCTGCGGGTCGGTATTGAGTGGCGCGTCGACGGCAAAATCGAGACGGCCGGCGGCCAGTTCCTTGGTGGTTTCGCGGCGCTTGGCCAGGAAGCTCTCGATGCACACGCTCGGCGCCAGGCGACGCAGGCGCTGGAACAGCGGCGGCAGGAGGATCTGCTCCGACAGGTCGGTCATGCTGATGCGGTAGGTCTTGCCGGCCTGCTGCGGGTTGAAGGTTCGGCTTTCCTGCACGGAAACGCGCAGCAACTGCAGGGCGTTGCGCACCGGGCCGATGATGTTCTGCGCCATCGGCGTCGGCACCATGCCCTGGGCGGTACGCACGAACAGCGGATCGTTGAAGGTTTCGCGCAGGCGGGCGAGGGCGTTGGAAACCGCAGGTTGGGTAATGCCGACGATCTGCCCGGCACGGGTCAGGTTGGCCTCGGTGTAGATGGCGTCGAAGACGATGAAGAGGTTCAGATCCACCTTGGTCAGGTTCATGCCGGCAGTGCTCCAGGGGGCGTCGATATCAATCGATCATATATAGGTTATGAATGTTCATACACGCTGAAAATAGGTTAGATAAATCTTAAGCGCTGTTCTAGCATCATTTCCACAACCTCTCACCCTTTATTGCAAACAGGTAATTCCATGGATTTCGCCTATTCCCCGAAGGTTCAAGAGCTGCGTGAGCGTGTCAGTGCATTCATGGAAGCGCACGTCTATCCGGCCGAAACGGTATTCGAGCAGCAGGTGGCCGAGGGTGATCGCTGGCAGCCGACCGCGATCATGGAGGAGCTGAAGAACAAGGCCAAAGCCGAAGGCCTGTGGAACCTGTTCCTGCCC
>CAMPIF010000606.1 GCA_946886245.1 Ectopseudomonas composti
GCAAAAGGATGAAGTCACCCGTTACTTCGACTTTCGCGTGAACGCTGCGGGCGCAGAGGGGCGCCTCTCCATCGAACCTGCAGCTGCGGACGTTTTGCACCGGGCCACGCAGGGAAACCTGCGACGCATTCACTTGGTGCTGGACCGTTGTCTGTACGGTTTGGCGAGTACCAGGGCATCTGTGGTGACCGAGCCCCTGGTTCAGCGTGCGGTGGCCGATCTGCCTGCATTGGGGGATGAAGCCGCAGTGATCGCCAAGGTGACTGGTGGCCATCGCGGTCGCAAGGCCTGGGTGCTCGCTGGCCTGCTGGCGGGCACGACAGCAACAGTCGCGTTGGCCAGCTGGGGGTTGGCTACCCAACCCAGCGAGCATGTATCGCCAGCAGCCCCCGTGGTGGCAGCTCCCGCCCCCGAGGTAGTTCGGCCAACGGTGTCGGGCGAGGCCTCAGCATTACCGCCCAATGGCAGCTCTGCGACCGCCTTCGTGGCGACTGCACCGACACCCAAGGCGCAGCCTGCGGCTGCGGTACCTGCTCGCCAAGCCTGTGAAAACCAGCTCAAGGCGGCAGCTGCTGCTGACGAGGTGGTGCATGTTTACCGCCTGCCCGATGGCATGGCCGACAGCCTGAAACCGTCGACTCGCCTGTGCCGCTTCAATGTGGACAAGGAGTCCTGGGTCGCATGGCTGAGTCGCAACAACACGCGCAACATCGAGGCCGCCGAGCAGGTCACGCGCAAGGTACAGGGCAAGCTCAAGGGCATGGGCCTTCTGGACAAGCGTGAGCCTGACGACGGTTTTTTTGGTTCGAAGACTGGAGAGGCATTCGCCCGCTTTCAACTGCAGCAGGGTCTGCCGCCGACTGGCAAGCCCGACGAACTGACCTTCTTACTTCTGGAGCATCAGGATGCATCCCCCCGCTGAATCATTGCTAGAGGCCTCGGGCCAGTTGCAGCCCGCAGGCCCTACGGCCGAGGATCGCCTGGCGGTGCTGCGTGACAAGAGTCCTTCCCTGGGCGCTGCATTGGTCAATGCTGGCCTTGTATCTGCAGTCGCCATCGACTATGTGTTGCAAAAACAGAAGATCGAGAAGGTGCCTATGGGCAACCTTTTGGTGGAGCTGGGTTTCGCAAGTGCCAACGAGGTCGCACGCCAGCTTGCTGGCCAGCGCGGACTTCGCTTTGTCAACGCCGATGAAATGCCGGAGCCCGATACGGCCGTAGCCGGCATTTTTAACCGATCGTTGTGCCTGACTTATGGCTTCCTGCCTGTGCGGGAAAACGACGAAGGCCTGATCGAGGTAGTGCTTGGCGACGCACAGCCTGATACGGTGACCGAACTTGTGCAGCGCAAGCTGGGCAAGGGATGCCATTTTTTCCAAGGTGAATTCGATAGTGTTGCTCAGGCCATCCAGCAGCACTATTACTTCGCAGAGCACCCGCCGGCACGCCTGATCGAGAGCGAGGTCCGCAAGCTTGAAGCTGACGTGGATCGTGCCTACAGCCCCGCCCGTTTGCTGGAACACATGCTCCACCTGGCGGTGCGCGAACGCGCGACGGATATCCATCTGGCGCCCACGGCGCGTAGCCGTTCGGTGCTGCTGCGCGTAGACGGCGTTTTGCGTCCGGTGTTCGCGCTCTCGCCGGCCCTGGACCGTCTGGTGGTCTACGTCAAGCTGCAGGCTGACATGGATGCCAGCGAACAGCGCCTGCCCCAGGACGGTAGCTTTACGGCACAGGTGATGGAGCACAACTTCACCATCCGTGTCTCCACCTTGATCTCCGAATTTGGCGAGCGTATGGTGCTGCGCTTGCTGCCCGAGCGCAGCAACCTGGACAAGCTGGCAGACCTCGGTTTTCTGGAGGAGGATGTCGCCGTCATGGCCAAGGCGTTCTCGCGTCCGCACGGCCTCATCCTGATCACGGGCCCTACCGGCTCAGGCAAGAGCACGACGCTGCATGCCGCGCTGCGCATGCAGCCCTTGATTGAGCGCAATGTGCTGACCGTGGAGGACCCGGTGGAGTACCGCGTCCCGGTCGCCTGCCAGACCGAAGTGAACCGCCGTGCGGGCTATGAGTTCGCCAATGCCATGCGGCACTTTCTTCGGCATGACCCCGACATCATCCTGGTGGGCGAAATCCGGGACTCTGAGACTGCTCGTGCTGCGTTGGACGCTTCCTCTACAGGTCACCTGGTGTTGTCTACCTTGCACGTGGGCAGCATTTTCGGGGTGATGCCTCGCCTCAAGCTCTTGGGTGTGGATACCGAAACGATCGCCGAAAACCTGGTGGCAGTGATCAACCAGCGCCTCGTGCGCCGAATCTGCCCGCATTGTGCCAAGCCACGTCTTGCGACTGACGATGAGCGCCGTTGGCTGGGGCAGGGCGCTGCGGGCGAAATGCTGCAGGTGTTCCATGGTGCCGGCTGTCATCACTGCCGCGACACAGGGTATCTGGGCCGCCTGCCAGTGTACGAAATGCTGGTGGTCAACCGTGATCTGGCGGACGCCATCGCCTCTGATGCTACGCGGGCCGAAATGCGGCAACGCGCACTGGCAGCAGGCATGCGCCCCATCTTGACGTTGGCGCGACACCGCGTGTTGGCAGGTGAGACCACGATGGAGG
>CAMPIF010000607.1 GCA_946886245.1 Ectopseudomonas composti
GCGCCGCGCCTTCTGCCACGACGATGGGCAGACGGGCCAGGTACACGCCCGGTTCCTGCTCGGCGAACTGGCTGTCAGGCAGCGCCTTGGCGATGTCCTGGGCGGTGACCAGGCCACCTTCGATGAAGATCGCCTGGGGCATGCCTTGCTGGCGTTTGATCCATTCACGCAGGCGTTCGTTGCCGCCGGTGAAGTCCTTCAGCGCGTCCTGGCGCAGCATGCGCCGTACCACCACCTGACCGCGCTTTTCACGCGGGATCCTGGCCAGCACGGCCTCCTTGGTGTAGCCGGACAGGTCCGGCAGTTTGGGCGCTTGCAGATGCAGTTCGTCCGCCGGTGCGCTACGCACGCGATAGTCGAACTGGTGCTGCGTCGGATTGGCCTGGGCCAGGGGCGCGGTGAGACACAGTGCGCCGAGCAGCAGGGGTAGGGCTAAGCCGTTGGGTTGCATGATCCGATCCCTCAGAAGCGCCAGATGAAGTCGACGAAGGCGCGGTGCATCACCGAGTCGGTGCCGCTGCCGTAGGCGTCGCCTGGTAGGAACACGCCGGCGCGCAGGCGCACCAGGGCCGAGCGGTCATCCAGTTGTTCGGCGACGGCGGCCGGCAGCAGGCCCTGCTTGAAATAGCGGGTCAGCACCAGGTCGACTTCCTGGCCGATGTCTTTCTCGCCAGCCACCAGCGGCGCGGTGATGCCGCTGTCGCCGACGTCCTGGTCGCCATCGACGCGCCAGAAACGGTGATAGACGACGCTGGCGTCGTAGTCCTCGCCCAGTTGCCAGGAGCTGAAGGCACTGGCCACCTGCAGGTTGGAGAGCTCGCCACGGAAGGCCTCGCCGTAGCGGTGCAGGCGCGAATCGACGCCGGTGAAATTGGCGCGGTTGCTGTGCAGGCCGGTCTGCATGAACTGGCGCGACTTGCCGTCGTCGCCACCGCCGCTGCCACGGGCATAGGCGGCGCCGATCTTCCAGTTGTCGTCGAGGCTGTAGCGCAGGCCCAGGTCCATGGCCCAGGCGTCGACGTCCTGGCTGCGCGAGCCGGTGGCGATGCGCTCGCTGCCGACCACCTGCTGCTGCAACTGGTCGGTGTCGCCTTGCAGCCAGGTCAGCTGCGCCCAGTAATTGAGGCGGTTGCGCGAATTGCGCTCGAAGAAGCCGCCGTCGGCGTGCAGGCCGAACCAGGTCAGGTCGCCGGTGTAGCGTTTGCTCAGCTCGTCGACGCGCTCGCCGGGATTGGCCAGGCGGCCGTCGTCGCGGCTGTGATGCAGCTTGGTGCCGATGCGGTGGCCGGGCGTCCACTGGTAGTCGAGGCCGGCGAAGAAATGCTGGCGGTCTTCGTCTTCGGGTGCCAGGTCGTCGAGGTCGGTGCGGTAATCGGAGAAGCGCTCGGCGATGCCGACGTTGGCCTGCAGCAGGGTGGTATCGAAGCGCCAGTTGAGCGCTTCGATGTTGGTGTCCCACCAGGTGCCTTCGTCACTGCGCAGGCGCTGACGACCGACGCGCAGGTGCTCACCCGGGTAGGCGGTGAGGCCGGCGTAGTCGACCCAGAATTCGCGCATGGCCAGGTAGCTCTTGTCCGGCTGGCGGGCGTCGCTGCGCTGCGTGCTGTCTTCGCCGTCATCCTGCAGCGGGTCGGTTTCGATGGTGTCGGTGGCGGTGACTGCCTGGCCCATGGCGAAGGCGCTCCAGTTGCCGCGCTCGCCGTAGGCCCAGGGGCGCACATCGAGACCGATACCGCTGACGTCGCCACCTTCGCGGGTGCCGAGGTCGCGGTCGTCTTCCGATTGCGCGGTGATCTTCACATCCAGACCGAAATTCTTCGGTGCATCCGCCGCCCAGGCCGTACTGGCTGCCAGCAGGCTGGCACTCAACCCCAGCTGGCTAACGATTTTGTTCAACTGCATGCGTGCATCCTTGTTCATGGCTGGCTGACCTGCAGGGCGGCCTGCTGCTGCAGGACGATGCCGCGTGCATCGCGCTCTTCGCGCAGCAGGCGTTGGCCTTCGGCCAGTTGTGCCGGGGTCAGGCTCGCGGCCACCGTCTGCGCCAGCTCGACGGTCGGCGGCGTGTTGCGTGGCAGGGCCAGTTGGCTGAATACGTAGGCGTTGACCGGGTTGGGCTTGACCCCGCGACCCTGGCTGAACATCTGCGCCAGGGCGAAGTCGGCGCTGAGCTGGCCAGCGCGCGCAGCGCTGAGCAGGTGGTCGAGCGCCTGCTGGGCGTAGACCTCGCCGAGGTAGCCGCGCAGGTAGATCTGCCCCAGGTAGTAATTGGCGCTGGGTTCGCTGGGCGCGGCCTTGCGCAGGTGCTCTTCGGCTTTCTTCGGTTGCTGCGGCAGCAACTTGCCTTCGTAGTACAGGCGCCCGAGCAGCAGCTCGGCGCGTGGCAGGGCAGCCTCGCGGCCCTTGTCCAGATAACCGAGCAGCGTGTCGATATCGCCTTGCGCCGGATAGTCGTAGAGCAGGCGCGCCAGGCTGACCCAGGCGGCCGGATAGTTCGGTGCGATGGCTTCGAGCAGCTCCTGTGCCTGCTGCGGTTGCGGTTGGCCGACCTCAGGGTCGCTGAGGACCTGGGCCACGGCGTCGACCTCGAGGACGACCTCCTCGACCTCGACCGGGTAGA
>CAMPIF010000608.1 GCA_946886245.1 Ectopseudomonas composti
GCGCGGCCGTGTCGGTCGCAGCCACCACCAGGCCTACGCCTACCTGCTCACCCCGCCGCGCAAGCAGATGACCCCGGATGCGGAAAAACGCCTGGAGGCCATCGCGGGCGCCCAGGACCTCGGCGCCGGCTTCGTCCTGGCCACCCATGATCTGGAAATTCGCGGCGCCGGCGAACTGCTTGGCGACGGCCAAAGCGGCCAGATTCAGGCCGTCGGCTTCACCCTCTACATGGAAATGCTCGAGCGTGCGGTCAAGGCCATCCAGAAAGGCGAACAGCCCAATCTGGATCAGCCGCTGGGTGGTGGCCCGGAGATCAACCTACGCGTACCGGCGCTGATCCCCGAGGACTACCTGCCCGACGTGCACAGCCGCCTGATCCTCTACAAACGCATCGCCAACGCCAGCGACGAGGACGGTCTGAAGGAGCTGCAGGTGGAGATGATCGACCGCTTCGGCCTGCTACCGGAGCCGACCAAGAACCTGATGCGCCTGACCCTCCTCAAGCTGCAGGCAGACAAGCTGGGTATCACCAAGGTGGATGCAGGACCGCAGGGCGGACGCATCGAGTTCGCCGCGCAAACCTGCGTCGACCCGCTGACGCTGATCAAGCTGATCCAGGCTCAGCCAAAACGCTACAAATTCGAAGGCGCT
This sequence comes from Ectopseudomonas composti, assembly GCA_946886245.1. The sequence goes on from CAMPIF010000608.1 coordinate 653, forward strand.
ACCGTCTTCAAGATCCAGGTGCCGATGGAACACGCGCAAGAGCGTTTCAACACCCTGGAAGCCCTGTTCGAGCGCCTCGCGCCCACCACCTGAAGGACTCACACATGCGCCCACTGCACCTGATCGCCCTGCTGCTCTGCCTGTTGGCACCGAGCGCTTTTGCCGAACGCCTTTACCAGGTCGAACTGCTGGTATTCCGCCAGGCCGGCGAAGCGGTCATCGCGCCCAAGGTGGCGCCGGACGACTGGGCGGGCACGGCATTGCCGATCACTGGCAACGAACGCCCGACAACGCTCGATGGCGAGGCGGCCAAGCTCAATCCGGGCAGCGGCTACCAGGTCTTGCTGCACAAGGCCTGGAGCCAGACCATCGGCAGCTCGCCGAGCCGAATGGCCGTCAGCAGCGGTGAAGAGCACTTCGGCCACCACGCGATCGAAGGCACCCTGAGCTTTACCCAGGAGCGCTTTGCCGACCTGGACCTGGAACTGTGGATCAACCGATTCAGCATCGACGGCCTGCTCGAAAGCAGCGAACACATGAAAGTGGCCCAGCGCCTGAAGGACAACAGCCTGACCTACCTGGACCATGGCAGCCTGGGTGCGCTGGTACGCATCAGGCCGCTTTGAGCAGAAACCTGATGCCGCCAGGCCTCTCGTAGGAGCCAGCCCCGGGGCGAAGTCTTGCAAATGCGCGCCGCCCTGATTCGCGGCGGCGCGCCGCTCCTGCAGATTCGGCGCGTCGATGCCTGACTGGCGGGCACAGGCCGTTATCTTGGCAGAGAAGCTAGTTACTCAGCACACGCGCCAACACCGCCTTGACCGTCCCCATGCCCTGCTCGATCACTCGTTCGATCTCGGCCATGGTGATCAGAGCGCTGGATTTCCCCGCAGCCGGATTCACCACCAGCGCCAGGCAGGCATAGGGCAGCGCCAATTCGCGCGCCAATACCGCTTCGGGCATGCCGGTCATGCCCACCAGGTCGCAACCATCGCGCTCCATGCGGGCGATTTCCGCCGCCGTTTCCAGTCGCGGCCCCTGGGTGCAGCCATAGATTCCGTGATCGCTGAATGCCGCATTTTCGGCCCGCAGCGCCGCCACCAACGCCTCGCGTAGTTGCTTGTCGTACGGCTGACTGAAATCGACGTGGGTCACATGCTCCAGATCGCCTTCGTAAAAGGTGTGCGCACGCCCGGAGGTGTAATCGATGATCTGATGTGGCACGCAGAAATGCCCGGTGCCCATGGCAGCATGAATCCCCCCCACCGCATTGACCGCGACGATGGCCTTGGCGCCGGCCTGCTTGAGCGCCCAGAGGTTGGCCCGGTAGTTCACCTGATGCGGCGCAATCCGGTGCGGTTGGCCATGGCGGGCGAGAAACAGCACTTCGCGCCCGACGTAGCTGCCGCGCAGGATATCGGCCGAGGGCGCGCCGTAAGGGGTATCCAGCGGCAGCGCTTCGTGAATCGTCAAGCCCTCCAACTGGGTCAGGCCGGTACCACCGATAATGGCGTAGACAGTCATTGGCAGATCCTCAGTCAAGCAACTGGGCAGCTCTCAGGGCCGCCACAGCGGTAAGCCAGCGCGGGGCCTGGCGGTATTCGGTAGTGGCATGAACACGACCACGCATGCGTTCGAGGCGCGCAGGCGGCGTCACTCGCAGACGCTGCAAGGCACTGAGCGCCAGCTCGGCCGCACCACGGTCATTGCATACCAGGCCCATATCGCAACCCGCAGCGAGCGCCGCCTCGATACGCTTGCCGGCATCACCGACCACGTGGGCACCCGCCATGGACAGGTCATCGCTGAAGATCACCCCCTCGAAGCCCAGCTCGCCACGCAAGATGTCCTGCAACCAGCGACGGGAGAAGCCAGCCGGCTGCTCGTCAACCTGAGAATAGATGACATGCGCCGGCATCACGGCATCGAGCTCGTGCACCAGACGCTTGAACGGCTGCATGTCGCA
>CAMPIF010000609.1 GCA_946886245.1 Ectopseudomonas composti
CTCTGAGGCAGTCCGACTTTCGCGGCACGCTGGGCGCACCGCGAAAGTCGGACTGCCTCAGAGGGCAGGCACCTTGCGGTGACTGCTACATGTGGGCGGGCAAGGGTATTTCAAGGGGCGGGGGTGAAATTTTTTGCGCTGCGGAGGGGGGCGGCGCTCTCGGCAAACACCGCAGCCGGACGACTTTGCGTAGGAGCCGGCTTGCCAGCGATCAGCCAGAGAGAGATCGCCGGCAAGCTGGTGCTGTAGGTATCAGTCGCGACGCTCGTAATCGCCTTCGAGCACATTGGGCCGAGTCTGTCCGGAGCGAGCGGCGGCATCGTCGAAGAAGGCGCGTTGGCGCAGGGCCTGCTCCTCGGCGCGGCGGCGAATCTTGCCAACCACGAGGCGACGGGTGAAGGGAATCAGGCAGAGCACACCGAAGATGTCGCTGATGAAACCCGGCAGCAGCAGCAGGCCACCGCCGACGGCGATCAGCAGGCCTTCGAGCATTTCCTGCTCGGGCAGCTCGCCGCGCGAGAGCCTTTCACGGGCGCGCCAGGCTGTGGCGACGCCGGCAATGCGCAGCAGCACGCTGCCGAGGATGGCGGTGCCGATCACCAGCATCAGCGTGGGCAGCACGCCAATGGCGCTGCCGACCTTGATCAGCAAGGCCAGCTCGATGATCGGGAACAGCAGGAAGAGAAACAGAAACACGCGCATTTTCAGAAAGTCCTTGGCGGAAGCGAGCTTCCAATAGGGAGTAAGTATGGGGTGATGGCCTGAATTCAAGCTTAAGCCAAACCATCGGTCGGCCAGCTCTCGGCGCGAGCCAGCTTTACCAGGGCTTCACGCACCTGTCCCGGGGTGTCGCAGGATGTCGGAAAGGCCAGCCAGTAGAGGCTCTGGCCGATGCGCAGATGGAAGCCTTCACTGTCGACACCGGCCATCTGCGCCGGCTCGTGCTGCGGCAGGCCGGCCAGTTCGACGTAATGCGCGATGGCCTTGGCGTGGTCGTCGTTCATGTGCTCGACCATGCTCGCTTCGCTGCCGTCTGTCGCGAAGGGATTGGCCAGGGCGACCTGGTCGAGCCAGTGAATGGCGCCGAAGCCGCCGATGAAGCGCCAGCGCACCGGCTCCAGGCGCCAGAAATCGAAATCATGCGCCCGATGGTAGTCGCGCGACTGGGGGAAAAAACGGTAATAACGCTGTGCGGCCGCTTCGATTGCGTCTTCGTCATGCAACTGTCGTGCTTCGGCGAGCAAAGTGAGGCGGCCGACCGCCTGCACATCCTCTGCGCCGCGTTCGCCGACCAATAGCGAGCATTTGGCGTCCTGCCCGAGATTATGGGTGTGCTGCGCGATGCGGCTGATCAGGATCAGCGGCCGGCCCTCGGCGTCCAGGCAGTAGGGCACCACCGATCCGAAAGGGAAACCCGGCATGGCCTTGGAGTGGGTGCTGAGCACGCCACGGTATTCCTTGAGCAGCAATTCTCGTGCATGCTTGCCGGCTTTCACGCTCACCTATATAGCTCCTCGCAAAGAATCCGTAGGAACCTGTTCACGATCAGCTGCGCGTCGGCGCTACTGCGTTAAAAACAGGCTCGGAATGCTCATTTACAACTCGTAAAGTCGTCCGCGACTCCGAGCGTTCCTCGCCTGTTTTTGCCTTGTATCGCTCTAGCTCGCAAGGCCGTGAACAGATTCTAATAAACGGACAGACGCCCTAGCATAGCGGTTAGCGGGCATCAGCGGGGTCGGTAAATGCTGCACCTTGAGGGGATAAAGCGATGCAACTGAAAGACAAAGTCATCATCATCACTGGCGGTTGCCAGGGACTGGGTCGCGCCATGGGTGAGTACCTGGCGGCCAGGGGCGCCAAGCTGGCGCTGGTCGATCTGAACCAGGAAAAACTCGACGAAGCCGTGGCCGCCTGCAAGGCCGCCGGTGGCGATGCCCGCGCCTATCTGTGCAACGTGGCCGATGAAGAGCAGGTGACCCATATGGTCGCCCAGGTAGCCGATGACTTCGGCGCCATCAACGGTCTGGTCAACAATGCCGGCATCCTGCGCGATGGTCTGACCATTCGCGTGAAGGATGGCGAGATGACCAAGATGAGCCTGGCGCAGTGGCAGGCGGTGATCGATGTCAACCTGACCGGTGTGTTCCTCTGCACCCGTGAAGTGGCGGCGAAGATGATCGAGCTGGGTAACCAGGGCGCCATCGTCAACATTTCCTCGATCTCGCGTGCCGGCAACATGGGGCAGGCCAACTACTCCGCAGCCAAGGCGGGCGTCGCTGCCGACACCGTGGTCTGGGCCAAGGAGCTGGCGCGTTACGGCATTCGCGTGGCAGGCGTGGCGCCGGGCTTCATCGAGACCGAGATGACCGGCAGCATGAAGCCGGAAGCGCTGGAGAAGATGACCTCGGGCATTCCGCTCAAGCGCATGGGCAAGCCGGCCGAGATCGCCCACTCGGTGGCCTACATTCTGGAAAACGACTATTACACCGGTCGCATTCTGGAGCTGGATGGCGGCCTGCGTCTGTAATTCGCCAGGCCTGAACGAAAAACGCCCCGACTGATTCGGGGCGTTTTCGTTTCCGACAGCTGGTGCGCACGGCGCACCCTACGGGC
>CAMPIF010000610.1 GCA_946886245.1 Ectopseudomonas composti
TGCAGATCGACGCAAAAAAAAACGCTTCAGTCGGAGCCTCTGGCCTGTATCTCCAGGTGGGAGCCTTCGCCAATCCGGACGCTGCGGAGCTGCTCAAGTCCAAGCTGAGCCAGACCAGCAGTGTGCCGGTGTTCATCAGCTCAGTGGTGCGCGACCAGCAGATTCTGCATCGGGTGCGAATGGGGCCGATCAGCAACCAGGGCGAGGCTGAGCAGCTGCAGAGCAGCGTGCGCCTGGCCAACCTGGGGCAGCCCACGCTGGTGCGCGCCGACTGATGGCAACTTAACCGGCTTTTGCCGGACTAAATCCGAGGCTCGCCTTGATAGCGAGTCGAAAGATGGCCCTTCGGGGCCGTACAACCCAAGCAATGATTTTTCGAGAGACGGATGAACATCACCAGCTTCGTGCAACGTGCTTCACTGGTACTGACCCTTCTGGCCGCGCCACTCGCAATGGCCAACCAGCAGGTGGTGCCTGCGGCGCCGCAACTGGCCGCGAAATCCTACGTTCTGATGGATGCCGCCAGCGGTAACATCCTGGTCGAGAACAATGGCGACGAGCGCCTGCCGCCCGCCAGCCTGACCAAGCTGATGACCGCTTACATCGCCACCCTGGAAATCCGTAACGGCAAGATCGGCGAGCAGGATCTGGTGACCATCAGCGAGCACGCTTGGCGCACCGGCGGTGCCGCCTCCGGTGGTTCCACCATGTTCCTGCCGCTGAACAGCCAGGCGACGGTCAATGACCTGCTGCACGGCATCATCATCCAGTCCGGCAACGACGCCAGTATCGCCATCGCCGAGTACATCGCCGGTAGCGAAGATGCCTTCGCCGACATGATGAACGCCACCGCCGAGCGCCTCGGCATGAAGAACAGTCACTTCATGAACGCCACCGGCCTGCCGCATCCCGAGCACTACTCCAGCGCCCATGACATGGCCATTCTGGCCCGCGCGATCATCGATGAAGATGCCGAGCATTACGCGATCTACTCGCAGAAGGAGTTCCTCTGGAACAACATCAAGCAGCCCAATCGCAACCTGCTGCTGTGGCGCGACCGCACTGTCGACGGCCTGAAGACCGGTCACACCCAGGAAGCCGGCTTCTGCCTGGTGGCCTCGGCCGTGCGTGATGGCGCGCGCATGATCACCTCGGTATTCGGTACCGACAGCGAGCAGGCCCGCGCAGCGGAAACCCAGAAACTGCTGACCTATGGCTTCCGTTTCTTCGAAAGCCGCACCTTCTACCAGAAGGGTGCAGAACTGGCGCAGGCCACCGTCTGGAAAGGCGCTGCGAATCAGATCAAGGCGGGCCTGGCTGAGGACCTGACCATGACCCTGCCCAAGGGGCAGTTGGAAAAGCTGCAGGCCAGCATGGTCCTCAACCCGCAGCTGATCGCGCCGATCCAGCAGGGCGACGTGATCGGCAAGGTCGAAGTCAAACTGGGTGATGAAGTGGTACGCAGCACTGACCTGGTAGCGCTGGAATCGGTAGAAGAGGGCGGTCTGCTGCGTCGCCTGTGGGACAGCATTCGCCTGTTCTTCTTCGGCCTGTTCAACTGATTTAGCCTGGCCGCTCCAACTCGGGGCGGCCCTCTTACGGACGGGCCACAAGCCCGCTGATGCCATGACCGACAACGATGTTCAACCGCCAAAAATCGAATTCCCCTGCGAGCGTTACCCGATCAAGGTGATCGGTACCGCCGGTGAGGGTTTCACCGACCTGGTGATCGAAGTGATCCAGCGTCACGCCCCGGATCTGGATGCCTCCACGCTGGTGATGCGTGACAGCCGCAACGGCAACTTCCTGTCCGTTCAGGTGCTGATCACGGCCACCGGTGTCGAGCAATTGCAGGCGATTCACGTCGACCTGCGTGCCACCGGCCGCGTGCACATGGTGCTGTGACACCCATGCCCGAGCTTGTCGTCCGTCATCTCGGGCTGGTCGACTACCAGCCCACGCTGGAGGCCATGCGCCAGTTGACCCGTGAGCGCGATGCACAGGCCCCGGACGAGATCTGGTTGCTGCAGCATCCCAAGGTGTTCACCCAGGGCCAGGCTGGCAAGGCCGAACATGTGCTCGCGGCGGGCGATATTCCGGTGATTCAGGTCGAGCGCGGCGGGCAGGTGACCTATCACGGTCCTGGCCAATTGGTCGCCTATCTGATGCTCGATCTGCGTCGCCTCGATCTCGGCGTGCGTGAGCTGGTGACTGCCATGGAGCAGAGCCTGGTCGAGCTGTTGGCCGGCTATGGCATCGAGGCCGCGCCCAAGGCGGATGCGCCGGGCGTATACGTGGCGGGTGACAAGATCGCCTCGCTGGGGCTGCGCGTCAGCCGTGGCTGCTCGTTTCATGGCCTGGCGTTGAACGTCGATATGGACATGTCGCCCTTTCTGCGCATCAATCCATGCGGCTATGCCGGGCTGAAGATGGTGCAGATGCGTGACCTGCTGCCATCGCCACCCGCGTTCGACGAGGTGGCGCAACGTCTGGAACAGGCGCTGCGTAGCAGGCTGGGTTACGCCTAGGGTCTTGGCGGCTCGGTGTTCGCGATTTTTCGGTGCGTGCGGCGCACCCTGCGGATGATCGCGCCAAGCCTAGGG
>CAMPIF010000611.1 GCA_946886245.1 Ectopseudomonas composti
GCTGCCAGCGGCGCCCTTGCCCAGCCGCTGACACTGGACACCTACAACCCACGCGAAGCCGCTGTATTTCCGGTCAGCTCGACGCTGATCAGCGGCGAGAAGGACGCCATCCTGGTGGATGCGCAGTTCTCCAACGATGAGGCGCAACAACTGGTCGAGCGCATTCAGGCCAGTGGCAAACGCCTGACCACCATCTTCATCAGCCATGGCGACCCGGACTTCTACTTCGGTCTCGAGGTTCTGACCCGCGCCTACCCCGAAGCCAAGGTGCTGGCCACACCGGCCACCGTCGCCTACATCGAGAAGACCCGCGCGCCCAAGCTGGCCTACTGGGGACCCATTCTCAAGGACAGCGCACCAGCCCGTACCCTGGTACCCGAAGCCCTGCAAGGCAATCGGCTGGAACTGGAAGGTCAGCGCATCGAGGTGGTCGGGCATGACCCGCAGCACACCAGCCTGTGGATTCCCGGCAGCAAGGCCGTGGTCGGCGGCGTGCTGACCAGCGCCAATATCCACCTGTGGGTCGCCGATGCACAGAGTGTCGAGGCCCGCCAGCGCTGGCTGAAGTCACTGGATGAACTCGAAGCCCTGCAGCCGGCCACCTTGATTCCGGGCCATTACCTGGGTCAGCCGGCGATGAACCTGGCCGACCTGCACTTCACCCGTGACTACCTGCTGGCCCTGGAGCAGGAACTGCCCAAGGCCAGGAACAGTCAGGCGCTGATCGCCGCGATGAAGGCGCGCTATCCTCGACTGCAGGATGACAGCAGCCTGGAGCTGAGCGCCAAGGTCCTCAAAGGAGAAATGCACTGGCCGTGAAACGCCAGGTCCTGATTGGTGCAGATTCACGCAGCCTGGCTCGAGTCCTTGCGGATTATCCGGGCCAGCCCGTGACCGGGTGATCGCACCGCGATGCATACGCCCGACAGCGTCCATGGCCTGTCGGGCGTTGCCGTTTCAGGGCCGGCAAAACCTGTACAGCTTTTGCGATTGCGAGCGTGACGCGGCAGTCATTGTACCAACGTGCTCGAAAGGGCTTGCAAAGCAATCCAAACAGCTATACAAAAACTGTACATAAATAAATCTTGTACAGCTTTAGGTAAATCGCCATGCCGTCCTACCGTGCTCCGCTGCGTGACATGCGCTTCGTGTTCGAAGAACTGCTCGACGCCTACACCCTGCTGCAAACGCTGCCTGAACACCGTGAGCTGAGCGCCGACCTCGGCGGTGCGATCCTCGAAGAGGCAGCCAAACTGGCCGAGAACGTGCTCGCACCGCTCAACGGCCCCGGCGACAAACAAGGCTGCCAGTACGATCCGCAGACACACAGCGTGCGCACCCCCGATGGCTTCAAGGCGGCCTATAAGCAGTTCGCCGAAGGCGGCTGGACGGCGCTGGCCTGCACCCCCGAGTTCGGTGGTCAGGGCCTGCCGCATGTGCTGAACATGCTGGTCGAGGAAATGACCTGTTCGGCCAACCTGTCGCTGGGCATGTACCCCGGCCTGACCCACGGCGCCATCAACGCCCTGACCAGCCACGGCACGCCCGAACAACAGGCGCAGTACCTGCCCCGCCTGATCAGCGGCGAGTGGACCGGCACCATGTGCCTGACCGAGCCGCAATGCGGCACCGACCTGGGCCTGATCCGCACCCGCGCCGTGCCGCAGGCAGATGGCAGCCATGCCATCACCGGCACCAAGATCTGGATCACCGGCGGTGAGCACGATCTGGTCGACAATATCCTGCACCTGGTGCTGGCCAAGCTGCCGGACGCACCGGACAGCGTCAAAGGTATCTCCCTGTTCCTCGTACCCAAGCTGCTGGAGGACGGCAGCCGCAACCCGGCCTTCTGTGGCGGCCTGGAGCACAAGATGGGCATCAAGGGCTCGGCCACCTGCGTGATGAATTTCGAAGGTGCCAAGGGCTGGCTGATCGGCGAGCCGAACAAGGGCCTGAGCTGCATGTTCACCATGATGAACTCGGCGCGCCTGATGGTCGGCATGCAAGGGCTGGGCGTGGCCGAAAGCGCCTACCAGATCGCTCTCGGTTTTGCCCGCGAGCGCTTGCAGAGCCGCTCGATCTCCGGGCCCAAGGCCGCCGACAAGCCGGCCGACCCGATCATGGTGCACCCGGATGTGCGGCGCATGCTGCTGCGGCAGAAGGTGATGATCGAAGGCTGCCGCGCCCTCGCCTACTTCGCCGGCCTGCAGCAGGACATCGCCCACGGCGCCGAAGATACCGAGACACGTACCCGCGCCGACGACCTGGTGCAGTTGCTCACCCCGGTGGTGAAAGCCTTCCTCACCGATGAAGGCTTCACCTGCGCCAACGAAGCTCTGCAGGTACTCGGTGGCTCGGGCTTCACCGAAGACTGGGGCATCGAGCAACTGGTGCGCGACAGCCGCATCACGCGCATCTACGAAGGCACCAACGGCATCCAGGCGCTCGATCTGGTGGGCCGCAAGCTGTCCCTTGGTGGCGGTCGCGCGGTACGCGCGTTCTTCGCCCTGGTCGAGGGCTGGCTCAAGAACAATGCCGAAGCTCCGCACGCAGCGGCGGTCACCCAGGCACTGAAGCAACTGCAGCAGGCCACCCTGTG
>CAMPIF010000612.1 GCA_946886245.1 Ectopseudomonas composti
CCACGTGCTTGATCTCGACGTTGGCCACCTTGATGCCCCAGGCATCGGTCTGCGCGTCCAGCACCTGCTGGATGTCGTTGTTGAGCTGTTCGCGCTCGGCCAGCATGTCGTCCAGATCGTGCTTGCCGAGCACGGCGCGCAAGGTGGTCTGAGCCAGCTGGCTGGTCGCCGAGTGATAGTCCTCGACCTGGATGATCGCCTTCTCGGCATCCAGAACGCGGTAATAGACCACGGCGTTGACCTTGACCGAGACGTTGTCGCGCGAGATCACGTCCTGGGTCGGTACGTCCAGCACCAGCGTGCGCAGGTCGACTCGCACCATCTGCTGCAGACCGGGTATCACCAGGATCAGCCCCGGGCCCTTGACCTTCCAGAAGCGGCCCAGCTGGAACACCACGCCCCGCTCGTATTCACGCAGAATGCGGAACGCCGATGCCAGCAGCGCGATCAGCAGCACCAGCACGGCGATGAAGCTCAGTGCGAAACCCATGATTCACCTCTTCTCGGTTGGCGGCGCGTCGGCCGCGGTGACGTCCAATAGCAGTCCGCGTCTGGCCATGATGCGGACCCGTTGACCGGGCCGCAGGGGCGTCGGGCTCACCACCTGCCAGTGTTCGCCCTGCAGCTGCACCCAGCCGTGGGCGGAATCGTTCGCCTTGATGCGGGTCACCGTCACCAGGCTGCCGACCAGCTCGGCATCGCCGCTGACCAGGCGTTGCCGGCGCGCCTTGAGCGCCATGCTGACGATGGCGAACAACAGCAGCGCGCTGACCACTGCCAGGGTGCCGATCAAGCTCAATGGAATGCCGTAGCCCGGCACATCGGTATCGAACAGGATCACCGCGCCGGTGATGAAGGCGACGATTCCGCCCAGGCCGAGTACGCCGAAGCTGGGAATGAACGCCTCGGCGATCATGAAGCCGAGCCCCAGCAGGATCAGCGCCACGCCGGCATAGCTCACCGGTAGCAGCTGCAGCGAATACAGTGCCAGCAACAGGCAGATGCCGCCGACCACGCCACCCGCGCCGGTGCCAGGATTGGAGAACTCGAAGATCAGACCATAGACGCCGATCATCATCAGGATCAGCGCCACGCTGGGGTTGGTGATCACCGCCAGCAGGCGCACCCGCCAGTCCGGATCGTAGCGATCCAGGGTGGCGTCGGCGGTGTGCAGCGTCCGTTCTCCTGTACGGGTCTGCAGGGTCTTGCCGTCGAGCTGACGCAGCAGGTCAGCGAGATCCACCGCGATGTAATCGACCACCTGGAGTTCCAGCGCCTCGCTGGCCGACAGGCTGACCGCCTCGCGCACGGCCTGCTCGGCCCATTCGGCGTTGCGCCCGCGCAACTGCGCCAGCCCGCGAATGTAGGCGGACGCATCGTTGACCTGTTTGCGGCTCATGGCGTCGCCGCCGCCTTCGCCTGCTGGCGCTTGCTTGTCCGGTGGATCCTCCGGCGGCGCGGCGGGCGTACCGCCGATCTGCACGGGGGTAGCGGCGCCGAGGTTGGTGCCCGGGCTCATCGCGGCGACGTGGCTGGCGTAGAGCATGTAGGTGGCGGCGCTGGCGGCGCGTGCCCCGCTGGGTGTGACATGGGTGGCGATCGGTACGGGGCTGGCGAGGATTTCCTTGATGATCGCGCGCATCGAGCTGTCCAGACCGCCGGGCGTATCGAGCTGCAGCACCACCAATTGGGAATCGGTCTGTGCGGCGTGCCGAATGCCGCCGACGACATAATCGGCACTGGCCGGCCCAACGATCCCGTCGAGCCGCAGGACCGTGACCGGCGCTGCCGCCTGGGCCGCACCCGCGAGGAGCAGCCATCCCATCAGCAGCAGCGCCGACAGCCAGGTTGGCGGACAGTGAACGCGGCTGAACATGACGTGTTCCTCCCGAGGGCAAAATGGAGCGGCAATGGCCGGTCATACCCAAGAGGATAGTTCAGCGGGCCAGGTCCCTGTTCTGCCGCGGGCGCTTTCTCCGGCGAAGTCCAAACGGGCTGAACTCTAGGGCGCCGTCGGGCCTCAGAACGTTGACGAGGTCGCATTTGGTTCGGCGACCCGTGGCCCGGCATGGGAGTGTCTTATGCGTATTCATCACCTCAACTGCGGCTGCATGTGTCCGGTGGGAGGACGTTTGTTCGATGGCTTCAGTCCGGGACTGACCGCCAGTCTGGTGTGCCATTGTTTGCTGATCGAGACCGAGCAACACGGCCTGGTGCTGGTCGATACCGGCTTTGGCAGCTGCGACGTGCTGGAGCCACGCAAGCGCCTGAGCGCCTTCTTCATCACGCTCAACAACATCAAGTTCGAGCGCCGCTTCACCGCAGTGGAGCAGATACGCCAGCTGGGTTTCGCCCCGCAAGACGTCCGGCATATTCTTCTGACGCACCTGGATTTCGATCACGCTGGCGGCTTGGAGGATTTCCCCGAGGCGCAGGTTCACGTGCTGCAACGCGAAATGGACGCGGCGCGCTCTACCCACAGCTTCGTAGGCCACCAACGCTATCGCCATGCGCAATGGGATGGCGTGCGCAACTGGCAGTTCTACGAGCCGGGTGGCGATACCTGGTTCGGCTTTCAGGCCGTCAGGGAAT
>CAMPIF010000613.1 GCA_946886245.1 Ectopseudomonas composti
ACATTCCCGCCCCCTTCCCCACCCAGCCGGACCCACGCCTGCAACGCGTGGCGCGGCTGGCAGCCCTCGACCCTGACGATGGAATAGCCCTATGAGCCGAGCCCGCCTCAACCTATTTATCCAACCTGAGCATGCCAAGCGCCTGAACGAATTGGCGATCACCAAGGGCGTGTCGAAGTCCTCAATCATCGCCGCGGCGCTGGCCTCCTGGCTGTCGCCCGAGTCCGGCGAGCAGCGCGAGGTGGCCATGGCCAAACGCCTGGATCGCCTGTCAAGTCAGTTCGAGCGCCTGGAGCGCGACCAGCACATCCTGATCGAGACTGTGGCGCTGTATGTGCGCTACTACCTCACGGTCAGCACGCCGATACCAGAGGCGCATCAGGAAGCAGCACGCTCGCAGGGCAAGCTGCGATTCAGCCAGTTCGTAGAACAACTGGGGCGTCACTTGCAGCGCGGACGCAGCCTGGTCAAAGACGTGCACGAAGAGGTTCAGGCAGAGGCCCAGGTCTCGGGAGAGCGTCCATGACTGTCGCCTCGTCCCCTTTGCTGAGTGCAGCGGCAGCTTCTCTGGATCGGCGCACGCGTATGTTGCGCACGGCGATGGGCCCGCTGATTGCCGCGGCCCTGGATGATCCGGACGTGGTCGAGGTGATGCTCAACCCCGATGGCGTGCTCTGGCTGGATCGCCTGTCCGCTGGCCGAGCCCATCTGGGCACGCTGGCAGCTGCCGACGGTGAACGGATCATCCGCCTGGTGGCAGCGCATGTCGGCCAGGAGGTACATCGCAACAAGCCGCTACTGAGCGCCGAACTGCCAGAGACTGGTGAGCGCTTCGAAGGTGTACTGCCGCCCGTAGTGGCCGGGCCGACCTTTGCCCTGCGCAAGCGTGCCGCCGGGATCATTCCGCTGCAGCAGTACGTGGCCGACGGCATCCTCAGCACGGCGCAAGCCGAATACCTGCGCGTGGCAGTGCACGAGCGGCAGAACATCCTGGTGGCCGGCGGCACCAGCAGCGGCAAGACCACCCTGGCCAACACGCTGCTGGCCGAGGTGGCCGGCAGTGGTGACCGCGTGCTGGTGCTGGAGGACACGGTCGAACTGCAGTGTCCGGCCCTCGATCACGTTGCTCTGCGCACCAAGCCTGGCGTGGTCTCCATGGCTGATCTGGTGCGCAGCACGCTGCGTTTGCGCCCCGACCGCGTGGTGGTCGGCGAGGTGCGCGGCGGTGAGGCACTGGATCTGATCAAGGCCTGGGGCACCGGCCATCCCGGCGGTATCGCCACCATTCACGCTGGATCTGCACAGGGCGCACTGCTGCGCCTGGAGCAACTGATTCTGGAGGTCGCCCTGACCGCGCCGCGGGCGTTGATCGCCGAGGCGGTCAACCTGGTGGTGTTTCTCGCCGGGCGTGGCAGCACGCGCTATGTCCAGCAGATCGCTCGCGTCACCGGCCATGACGAGCGCGGCTATCAACTTACGTCCATTGCCCCCGCATTCATTCCTTCGCTGCCTCAGGAAAACAGCCATGACTGCCTGCCATCCTCGCGTTGCTAATCGTCGCCGCTTCATCGGCGCCTTGATGCTCGGTGCCCTCTACCTGGGCGCCTCCCTGCCTGTGCTCGCCGCTGGCTCCGGGATGCCCTGGGAAGGACCACTGCAATCGATCCTTGACTCGGTACAGGGTCCGGTGGCGCGCATCATCGCGGTGATCATCATCATTACCACAGGTCTGACGCTGGCCTTCGGCGACACCAGCGGCGGCTTGCGCAAGCTGATCCAGATCGTCTTCGGCCTGTCGATTGCCTTTGCCGCATCGTCGTTCTTCCTCAGCTTCTTCAGCTTTGCCGGCGGGGCGGTGATCGCATGAACGGCGAGCGCGAACTCATCCCCGGTTTCGAGGTGCCACTGCACCGCTCGCTGGCCGAGCCGATTCTGCTCGGTGGCGCACCACGCAACGTGGCGATCCTCAACGGCACTCTGGCGGCAGTGGTCGGCCTGGGCTTGCAGCTGTGGCTGCCTGGCTTGGCGCTCTGGTTGGTAGGCCACTCGCTGGCGGTGTGGGGTGCCCGTCTGGACCCGCAGTTTCTGCAGGTATTTGCCCGGCACATCAAGCAGCCGTTGCTGCTGGATGTGTGAGGAGGCCGCCATGCTGAACCTCACCGAATACCAGCGCCGCCCCGCCCAGCTCGCAGACTGGCTACCCTGGGCCGGTCTGGTCGCACCCGGCGTCGTATTGAACAAGGACGGTTCGTTCCAACGCAGCCTGCGCTTTCGCGGGCCAGACCTGGACAGTGCCACCCAAGGCGAGCTGGTGGCTACGTCGGCGCGCCTGAACAATGCCCTGCGCCGCCTTGGCTCGGGTTGGGCGCTGTTTATCGAGGCCGAGCGCCTGGCGGCAGCCAACTACCCTGACAGCAACTTCCCCGAGCCGCTGTCCTGGCTGGTGGACGAGGAGCGCCGTGCCGCCTTCGAGGCCCAGAGTAGCCACTTCGAGAGTAACTACCACCTGACGCTGCTGTACCTGCCACCGGAGGAATCGCGCTCGCGCGCCGCCGGCCTGCTCTACGAACAC
>CAMPIF010000614.1 GCA_946886245.1 Ectopseudomonas composti
AAGCGGAGGAAGGCTTCACGGATTTCTGCGCTTTTCATAGATTTTCTTCCAGAAGACAGCGGCCGAGCGGCTGCAAAGCGGCACGGCAGGACGCACCGGGCGCCGGTTCGCAGCTATCCAAACGGATAGCCGGCAAAGGGCCGCATTATATCGGCCCTGCGCCGCGCGCATAGTGGATAAATAAGATTGAATCAAGCTATTCGACAGCGATTCGAACCTATGTCCTGGCGAAGGCCGCGAAGCGCTCCAGGATCGTCTCGACATGCTCGGGCAGCACGTCCAGATGGGTCACGATTCTCAACCGTGGCGCGGCGGTGAGCAGAATACCGCGCTCGGCGCAGAACGCCTTCAGCGAGGCCGCGCGGTCACCGATCTGCACGTAGACCATATTCGTCTGCACGGGCTCGACCACATACCCCAAAGCCTCCAGCCCTTCCGCGATCGCACGGGCGCGCTGGTGATCTTCCGCTAACCGCGCCACGTGGTGCTCCAGCGCGTACAGCCCGGCCGCCGCCAGCACGCCGGCCTGGCGCATGCCACCGCCGACCATCTTGCGCAGCCGCCGCGCTCGATCGACGAATGACGGGTCACCACAAAGGACCGACCCAACGGGCGCACCCAGCCCTTTGGACAGACATACCGATACCGAATCGAAGTGACGGCCGATGGCCTCTGCGCTACAGCCCAGCTTCACCGCGGCATTGAACAGGCGGGCACCGTCCAGATGCAGCGCCAGGCCGCGCTCACGGGTGAACGCCCGTGCCCTCGCCAGGTAGTCGAGCGGCAGGACCTTTCCCTGCATGGTGTTTTCCAGCGCCAGCAAGCGTGTGCGGGCGAAATGGAAGTCGTCCGGCTTGATCGCTGCGGCAACGCGCTCCAGATCGAGCGAGCCGTCAGCCTCCATTTCTACCGGCTGCGGTTGGATCGAGCCCAATACGGCACCGCCACCGCCTTCGTACTTGTAGATGTGCGCCAGCTGGCCAGCGATGTATTCGTCGCCGCGCGCGCAATGCGCCATCAGCGCCAGCAGATTGCTCATGGTGCCGCTGGGCACGAACAATCCGGCCTGCAATCCCAGCTGTGCAGCCACCGCCTGCTCCAGCTGGCGGACCGTCGGGTCTTCACCGTAGACATCGTCACCGGTAGGCGCACTCAGCATCGCGTCGCGCATGCCGGCGGTGGGCTGGGTGACCGTATCGCTACGAAGGTCGATGAGCGTCATGAAGACTCCTTGCTTGGGGCGGCTTACGCAACGCGCATCGGCGCCAATAACGGCATCTAGCGCAGCAGGCGGGTATCCAGCACTTTCGACCCACCGCCCAGCAAGGTCTCGCTGATGTCGATGAAGTCTTTCGTTGTCACCTTGTCCAGGCGCATCAGGCCGCGCGCCACGTCATCCAGCGAATGACGACTCTTGCTGCGCTGGCGGATCTCACGGTCGAGTTCCTGCAGCAACAGCACCGCCCTGGCCGTGACGGGCCCGCTGGAATGCTCTGTGCGCAGGCTGTCGACCTTGCGGCTCCATTTGGTCAGATGCTCGCGAACCCGTTGATAGCGATCCTCGCTCATGCCGCCGGCACGACGCATGAGCTCGATGGCGTAGTACTCGGCCAAGCCTTCGCTGATCCAGTCGCTGCGATCGGCGTCGCTGATTCGGCTGAACACATGAACCAATTCATGGACCAGCGAGCTGGTGCCATTCTCGCTGACCAAAGGACGGTCGGCATGCATGAAGAACGAGTTTGGGCCGGACAAGCCGCCTCGCCACATTGGATCGCCAGCACCGACAACCAACAGCTTCTTGGGGTCGCGCGGAAACACGTTCTGCACTTCAGGCCAGACAAAGGTCAGCAACGTGAGAATGTCCATTCGCCGCAGCCCTTCGCCTACCGGCCCTGCGACGGTCACATCCGTCTCGCCCAGCTTGGCCCGACGGCTGCCAAGACTGCCGGCCAGTATCCAGCCGGTCGGACGATCGAAGAGGCGTTCGGGGTTATCGATGCGAAAGCGGTTCTTACCGATACGTGGCCAGCCCGTCTCGACCCCTTTCCAGCCCGCCGGCAGCTCGACGCTGAGTCGCGAAACCAGCTTGACGCCATCATGCTGGTCCAGACGACCGCTGGGCACCAGATCGTCGCCGCGAAGCAAGGCCCATTGATCCGTCATTCGGGCATCGAAACGGCCGCTCTTGCGTTGATGACTGACCTTCACCTTGTAGCTCAGCCGGGCCTTGCCGGCAGCCGGCCGCCAGATACCGCGCCCACCCTGCTCCTGCCAAGCGCCTTCTGCGTCCGTTTGGAAGTCGCTGTACCGGCCCTCATCGCCCAGATTGAAGTCCAGATAGCGGACGGCGCTGCCGTCCTCGAGCAGCAGTTCGACTTCGGCGAGATCCCGCTCCGACGGCAGGCGGGCTCGTCGCGGTGAGGCGCTCGGCGGCCAGCAGCGGCACGAGCATGCGGCTGACCCCGAGGGAGATGCCGACGCCCGGGTAGGTCGACCGGCCGTCGCTGGCGAGCGCGTCGTAGCGCCCGCCCGAGCAGATCGAGCCGAGGTTCTCGTAGCCCTCCATCAC
>CAMPIF010000615.1 GCA_946886245.1 Ectopseudomonas composti
AGCCCGACGCGAGTCGGGCTTTTTGCTTGCTGCGAACGGCTCAGAAATCCTGATTGTTCTGCAGGCGCTCTTCGGCGGCAGAGGCCAGATCCGGCGGCAGGAAGTCCTTGTCCGGGTTGTAGTCCGGCTTGAGGAAGCTGCCCAGCGCTTCCAGGTCGGCCGGGCTGAGGGTGCCGGCCGCCTGCTTCAGGCGCAGGTTGTTGAGGATGTAGTCGTAACGCGCGTCATTGTAATTGCGCACGGCGCTGAACAGCTGACGCTGGGCGTCGAGCACGTCGACGATGTTGCGGGTACCGACCTGGTAGCCGATCTCGGTGGCTTCCAGCGCGCTCTGGTTGGAGATGATCGACTGGCGGCGCGCTTGCACGGTTTCCACATCGGTGTTCACCGCGCGGAACAGGTTACGGGTGTTCTGCACCACCTGGCGACGCAGGCTCTCACGCAGTTGCTCGGTCTGCCCGAGGCGCTGGTATGCCTCGCGCACCTGCGAGCTGGTCAGGCCGCCGCTGTACAGCGGGATGTTCAATTGCAGGCCGATGGAGCGCTGCGAGACGTCGCCGCTATAACGCGGCGCACCAAAGGAGCCGGAATTGCTGAAGCCCAGGCTGTCGTTATCGCCCTGCTGATAGCTGGCCACGGCGTCCAGGGTCGGCGCATGGCCGGCCTTGCGCTGACGCAGATTCTCTTCGGCAGCCGTCACGGCATACAGGCTGGCCTGCAGGTTGAGGTTCTGTGCCGCGGCGGTGTCGACCCAGGCCTTGGCATCGTTCGGCGTCGGCGCCAGCACCGGCAGGGTGTGGACGATCCCTTCGACGGCCAGATAATCGCGGTTGGTCAGGGTCACCAGGGCTTCGAAGGCATCATCAACCGCGCGCTCGGCGAGCAAGCGGTTGGCGCGGGCGGTATCGAACCCCGCCTGCGCCTCGAGCACGTCGGTCTTGTCGGACAGGCCGACGTCGAAACGTTCGTTGGCCTGGTCCAGCTGACGCTTGAAGGCCGCTTCCTCGGCCTTGGTCGAGGCCAGGGTGTCCTGCGCACGCAACACGGCGAAATAGGTTTCGGCGCTCTGCAGGATCAGGTTCTGCTCGGTGGCGGACAACTCCAGCGAAGCCTGCTCGCTGGTGGCCTCGGCAGCCTGCAGCTGGAACCAGCGGTCGGCACGGAACAGCGGCTGACTGAGGTTGGCCTGATAGACCAGACCGCTGCGCGAGAGGGTCACGCTGGGCGAATCGACCTCGGTACGCGTGTCGCCGTAATTGGCACCGGCCGACAGGTTGGGCAGCAAGCCGGCACGCGCCTGTGGTACCACTTCACGACGAGCCTGATAGTCGGCGCGCGCGGCGGCGATATCGGCGTTGTTCTTCGCCGCCTCCTGATACACGGTGACCAGGTCGGTCTTGCTCGACAGCGGGGCCTCTTCGGCCTGAACCAGGCCCACCGAAGCGGCGGCCACGGCGATTGCCAGGGATAGTCTGCGCAACATGATGGATGTCGATCCTTGAATAGGCGGTAATCGGCAAGGCTACGGGTCGCCACAGTCGGGGGTCAAGCGCACCATGGACGGCATCAGTCTAGCTGGCGGCAAGCTATGTTGCTCGTCGGGAACAATCCATCATCAGCAGCGCGAGCAGTCGCTTTCCGACGCGCGGGTCGATATTTATTGACCGCCGAGTTGGTTTTCTCCCACCAGCTTGTTTAGACTGGCCGAGTTCTTGTCGGGGTGCCCCATATGCGGGGCTGAGATTGGCAGCTGCCGGATCCCGTTGAACCTGATCAGGTTAAGGCCTGCGTAGGGAACAAGATGTCCTCGCCAGCGTACCGGCGAGTCCTCTCGGCACCGCTCCATGGTGCATCTCGCGCCCTTCGTCCGCTCAGGTTCCAACTCCGACATCTATCCCGGAGAGAGCCTTGATGAGCGTACAACAAGAAAAGAATTCGAGTCCGATTCTGAGCGAAAGCGCCCAGGTCGACCAACAGTCGGTACAACCCTTCCCCCGTTCGCAGAAAGTCTATGTACAAGGCTCGCGCCCGGACATCCGCGTGCCGATGCGCGAAATCAGCCTGGACATCACCCCCACTGACTTCGGTGGCGAAATCAACGCCCCGGTCACCGTCTACGACACCTCCGGCCCCTACACCGACCCGAACGTCACCATCGACGTGCGCAAGGGCCTGGCCGACGTGCGCAGCGCCTGGATCGAGGATCGCGGTGACACCGAGAAGCTGCCGGGTCTGTCCTCCGAGTTCGGCCAGCGCCGCCTCAACGATGCCGAGCTGTCGGCCATGCGCTTCGCCCACGTACGCAACCCGCGCCGGGCCAAGGCCGGGCACAACGTCAGCCAGATGCATTACGCCAAGAAGGGCATCATCACGCCCGAGATGGAATACATCGCCATCCGCGAGAACATGAAGCTGGCCGAGGCGCGTGAAGCCGGCCTGCTGAAAGAACAACACGCAGGGCACAGCTTCGGCGCCGCCATCCCGAAAGAGATCACCCCTGAGTTCGTGCGCAGCGAAGTCGCGCGTGGCCGCGCCATCATCCCGGCCAACATCAACCACGTGGAGCTG
>CAMPIF010000616.1 GCA_946886245.1 Ectopseudomonas composti
GGTGGTGGCCGAGGTGATTTCGCAGATCGAGCGTCTGGCCGCCGAAGTGGGGCGTTCTTCCGAGGCCATGACCGGCCTGCAGCAGGAAAGCGACAAGATCGGCAGCGTGATGGATGTGATCAAGTCGGTGGCCGAGCAGACCAATCTGCTGGCGCTCAACGCCGCCATCGAGGCAGCGCGTGCCGGCGAAGCGGGGCGCGGCTTTGCCGTGGTCGCCGATGAGGTGCGTGGCCTGGCGCAGCGTACGCAGAAATCCACCGAGGAGATCGAGGCGCTGATCGCCGGCTTGCAGAGTGGCACTCAGCAGGTGGCGGCGGTGATGCGCAACAGCCATAAACTCACCGACAGCAGCGTCGAGCTGACGCGCAAGGCCGGCGACTCGCTGGGTAGCATCACCCTTGCGGTGTCCAACATTCAGTCGATGAACCAGCAGATCGCCGCCGCTGCAGAAGAGCAGAGCGCCGTGGCCGAAGAAATCAGCCGCAGCATCCTCAGCGTGCGCGATGTCTCCGAGCAGACCGCCACTGCCAGCGATGAAACGGCCAAATCCTCCGCCGAGCTGGCGCGCCTGGGTGGCCAGCTGCAGTCCATGGTCAGCCGCTTCCGCGTTTGATTCGAGTGGGAGTCGGTGCGCGCGGCGCACCCTACGGGAATTGCGCCTTTCTACCGGTAGGGAGCGCCATGCGCAGCGAATACGCCGAGATACGCCGCCGTAGGGTGCGCCGTGCGCACCACCGACTATCCTGAATCTGCCGGCAAGGATTCAGGAGACAGGGAATGTCCAACTACCGCCGCGCTCGCGATGCGGGCGCCTGCTATTTCTTCACGCTGACAAGCCATCAGCGCCTCCCGGTGTTGACCGATGCGCCATTGCGCGCAGCCCTGCGCCGCGCCATCGAACGCGTCCGTCTACACCGTCCGTTCGTCATCGAGGGCTGGGTGCTGTTGCCAGACCACCTGCATTGTCTTTGGCGCATGCCTCAGGGGGATGCCGATTTCGGGTCACGCTGGTCGATGATCAAGCGCCTGACATCCCAGGCAATCGCGCTGCCTGGAACGGTCAGCTTGAGCCGTAGCCTGCGCCGCGAGTCGGGGCTGTGGCAGCGGCGTTTCTGGGAACATCGCATTCATGATGGCGACGATTACCAGCGGCATATGGATTACCTGCATTTCAATCCGGTGAAGCATGGTCTGGTGCCGCGCGTGGTGGATTGGCCGTGGTCGAGCTTTCATCGGTTGGTGAAGGAGGGCGTATATCCGGCCCATTGGGGCGCTGATGCGGTGGAGGACAACGGTGAGTACGGCGAGTGACGCGGTGCTCAGGGCTTAGGCGGCCCCGCGACACCCTGCGGGGGCGGCGAATGTTCGTAGGGTGCGCCGCGCGCACCAACTTTTTTCAATGTGCCTGTCGATTCTTCCGTCGCCCATTCGACTACTGCATAGAACCCCGGTCTGGGTTCACTGTCAGCCGTAGGGAGACACCCTGCGCGCGACTTCGACTCGAACAAGGAGAAAGGCGATGCGTTTCATGGTGATTGTCAAAGCGACGGCCGATTCCGAAGCCGGTCTGGTGCCCAGCGAAGAGCTGCTGACGGCCATGGGCCGTTACAACGAAGAGCTGGCAGCCGCTGGTGTGATCCAGGCAGCCGAAGGTTTGCACCCCAGCTCCAGGGGAGCACGGGTGCGCTTCTCCGGGGCGCAGCGCACGGTGATCGACGGCCCGTTCATGGAAACCAAGGAGCTGGTCGCCGGTTTCTGGATCTTTCGGTGCGAGTCGCTGCAGGCCTGCATCGACTGGGTCAAGCGTTGCCCCAACCCCATGCCTGGCGAATCCGATATCGAGATTCGCCAGATCTTCGAGGCCGAGGATTTCGGCGCCGAGTTCACCCCCGAGTTGCGTGAGCAGGAAGACCGTATTCGCGCGCGCATGAGCAGTGAAAATCAAGGAGCGTAACGATGAAGATGCATGCCTATCTGATGTTCGACGGCCAGTGCGAGGCCGCTTTCAAGCGCTACGCCGAGATCTTCGGCGGTAATCTGGAGATGATGCGCTACGCCGATAGCCCTGAGGATATGGAGGTTCCGGCCGAGTACCAGCAGCGTGTCATGCACGTTTGCCTGGCCGTTGGCGATCAGTTGCTGATGGCCTCCGACAATCTGCCGCAGTACCCCTATGAGGGGATCAAGGGGTGTTCCGTTTCCCTGCAGGTGGACAACGTACCGGAGGCCGAGCGCCTGTACGAGGCGTTGTCGGCCGGCGGTTCGGTGCAGATGGAGCTGCAGGCGACCTTCTGGGCGACCCGCTTCGCCATGCTTACCGACCGTTTCGGCGTGTCCTGGATGATCAACTGCATGGTCGATAGCCAGCAGGGTTGACGGCGAGGTTCTCGGCAAACGTAGCCCGGATGAAATCCGGGGAAACGAGACTACGTCTTCGCGGCTGAAGCCGCTCCTACCGAGTGAATGAGCTCCGTAGGAGCGGCTGGGCGGCATTGCGTTTCAGCCGCGAAGCGCTTTCTAGCTCACCAGCGTCAGCGGCTCGGGCTCTTCCTGCAC
>CAMPIF010000617.1 GCA_946886245.1 Ectopseudomonas composti
CTCCGGGGTCAAGGAGATTCGTCAGGCGGTCGAGGTCGCCCAGCAGCACGCGGCGCAATATGGTCGCCGTACGATTCTCTTCGTCGACGAAGTGCATCGCTTCAACAAGAGCCAGCAGGACGCCTTTCTGCCCTACGTGGAAGACGGCACGCTGATCTTCATCGGCGCCACCACCGAGAACCCTTCATTCGAGCTGAACAATGCGCTGCTGTCGCGTGCGCGCGTCTACGTGCTCAAGAGCCTCGACGAAGCGGCCATGCGCAAGCTGGTCAATCGCGCGTTGACCGACCCGAAAGGCCTGGGAGAACGCCATCTCGGCCTGCCAGACGAGGCCTTTCAGATTCTTCTGGCCGCTGCCGATGGCGACGGCCGGCGCTTGCTCAACTTTCTCGAGAACGCCGCCGACCTGGCCGAGGATGATGGCGAGATCGGCGTGGAGTTGCTGCAGAACCTGCTGGGCGATAGCCGGCGCCGCTTCGACAAGGGTGGCGAGGCTTTCTACGACCAGATATCCGCGCTGCACAAGTCGGTACGCGGCTCCAGCCCGGATGGCGCACTGTATTGGTATGCACGCATGCTCGACGGTGGCTGCGACCCGCTGTACATCGCCCGCCGTGTGGTGCGCATGGCCAGCGAGGACATCGGCAACGCCGACCCGCGCGCACTGACCTTGTGCCTCAATGCCTGGGACGTGCAGGAACGGCTGGGCAGTCCGGAAGGCGAGTTGGCCGTCGCCCAGGCCATCGTCTATCTGGCCTGCGCACCGAAGAGCAACGCGGTGTACACGGCGTTCAAGACCGCCATGCGCGATGCCGCTGAGCAGGGTTCCCAGGAAGTGCCGCTGCACCTGCGCAACGCGCCGACCAAGCTGATGAAGCAACTCGGTTACGGCGATGAATACCGCTACGCCCATGATGAGCCGGATGCTTACGCCGCTGGTGAGGATTATTTTCCGGAGAATCTGCAGCCGCGTCAGTATTACGATCCTGTGCCTCGCGGTCTGGAGCTGAAGATCCGCGACAAGTTGCAACATTTGCGCAATCTGGACGCCAGCAGTCCAAGGCAGAGGAGAAAATGATGATTCGTGTGGCGCTTGCCGTCGCCGTGGGTGGCGCGGCTGGTTCGGTTATGCGCTTTCTGGTTGCCAGCTGGGTAGCGGGCAACTGGCCCCGGCATTTTTATCTGGGCACCTTTGCGGTAAATATCATCGGCTGTCTGCTGATTGGTCTGCTGTCCGGTCTGTTCCTCACCCGTACCGACCTGCCGCTGGAGCTGCGTACCGGACTGATCACTGGCGTTCTGGGGGGCTTCACCACCTTTTCGTCTTTCAGTCTGGAAATCATGAAGCTGATGGAGGGCGGTCGCGCCCCCGAAGCGCTCGGCTACCTGGCGCTCAGTATCATGGGTGGTCTGCTGGCCGCCTGGGCCGGCCTGAGCCTGGCCCGATTGGCATCCTGACCCGCTAAAGCTTTACACTCGGCAACCCGCGTCACGCTGGTGGCCGCCATTTTTTTCGTCGATGTATTGAGACCCGAACATGCTCGATTCCAAACTTGTCCGCACGCAACTCACCGAAATCGCCGAGCGCCTCGCCACCCGTGGCTTTGCCCTCGACGTCGCCCGCTTCGAGGCCCTGGAGAGTCAGCGCAAGTCGGTGCAGGTACGCACCGAGCAACTGCAGGCCGAGCGCAACAGCCGGTCCAAGTCCATCGGCCAGGCCAAGGCGCGTGGCGAAGATATCGCTCCGCTGCTGGCAGAGGTCGATCAGATGGGCAGCGAGCTGGAAGCCGGCAAGCGCGAGCTGGACGCGATCCAGAACGAGCTGGATAACCTGCTGCTGAACATCCCCAACCTGCCGCACGAGTCCGTGCCGGTCGGCGCGGATGAAGACGACAACGTCGAGGTGGCGCGCTGGGGTACCCCGCGCAGCTTCGATTTCGAGATCAAGGACCACGTTGCCCTCGGCGAGCAGCACGGCTGGCTGGACTTCGAGACCGCCGCCAAGCTTTCCGGGGCACGCTTTGCTCTGTTGCGCGGCCCCATCGCCCGCCTGCATCGCGCCCTGGCGCAGTTCATGATCAACCTGCACACCGGCGAGCACGGTTACGAGGAAGCCTACACGCCGTACCTGGTACAGGCTCCGGCCCTGCAGGGCACCGGTCAGTTGCCGAAGTTCGAGGAAGACCTGTTCAAGATCGGCCGAGAAGATCAGGCCGATCTGTACCTGATCCCGACTGCCGAAGTGTCGCTGACCAATATCGTCGCGGGTGAAATTCTCGATGCCAAACAACTGCCGCTGAAGTTCGTCGCACACACGCCGTGCTTCCGCAGCGAGGCGGGCGCATCCGGTCGCGATACGCGCGGCATGATCCGTCAGCATCAGTTCGACAAGGTCGAGATGGTGCAGATCGTCGAGCCGTCCAAGTCCTTCGAGGCCCTGGAAGGCATGACCGCCAACGCCGAGCGTGTGCTGCAACTGCTGGAGCTGCCGTATCGCAAGCTGGCCCTGTGCACCGGTGACATGGGCTTCTCCGCAGTGA
>CAMPIF010000618.1 GCA_946886245.1 Ectopseudomonas composti
CAGTCTGATAAAGCGTCTTCGCGAGTCCGAGACCATCGATCGTCCATCCAGCAAGCACGGACCAGGGATTGGTCGATGCGCTCGTGCCAGCAAAGAGCGTGGACAGGCGCGCAATAGCTTCCCGACTGCCGCCTGCCAGGCCGTCCATCTCGGCATGCATAGCCGCCCACCCCAGCGAAGCTGGATTTGCCGCCCGCAGGTGCTCGATGACCCGCATGACATCCTGCAACGGCATTTGGTACCGAGTCATGGTTGCCACGCGCACCATTGCGGCCGCCCGTGGGTCGGTCACCAGCGAGAGTAAGGCCAGCAGATCCTTGATTTCCGGCCTCTCGAACAAGCTGCCCAGGTGCAGTGCGGGAATGCCCCTGGCCTCAAGGCCTTCGGCAATGGCGTTCAGGCGCGCGTTGGACGCGCACAGCACAGCCTGGCCACCATAGGCAATGCCCTGCGCGTGCAGGGCCGTGATTGACGCGGCAAGCGCGGAGGTTTCATCGTCGGCCGACCCGGCGATGCGAAGCTCAACCTGTGCTCCTGTGGAGCCGCGGCCGGCCTGCAGGTTCAGCGGCAAAGCACCAGCCGATGCTTGCATGCCGCGCGCGAACTCGGTGAACACGTTGACGATCCGTTCGTTGGAACGATAGTTGACGCCCAACTGTGCGGCATGCGCGCCAGGGAAGTCGATCGCAAAGCGCGCGATGTTCGTCGCAGAGGCGCCGCGGAAGCGGTAGATGGACTGGCGTGCATCGCCGACAACCCATAGGTTGCGGCCGTCGCCGACCAGTGCCTTCAGAAGCCGGACTGAGGCGCGGTTGACATCTTGGTATTCATCTACCAGCACATGCTCATGGCGAGCACGCAAGGCGTCCCTTACCTCGGCGCTACCCTCTACAAGCCGGACCGGCAGCGCGACCAGGTCGCCGAAGTCCAGCAGCTGGCGCGCGGTCAACAGCCTTTCGTATGTCTCGAAGAGAGTCGCAACCTCCAGGCACTTCTGGGCGCGGACCGTTGCGTCCTGGTCGGCGCCCGCCCGCCCCGCCATCGACTGCGCGAGCGCGCGATAACCCGCAGCATCGACGACCTCATCCTTGGCGCGTGAGATCGCGCTCAGCATGTCGCTCAAATCCAGGGCTGGGTCCCAGAGATTGCGATAGTGCTTCAGGTCGAGCCGCGGAAACTCGTCCTCCAAGAGTTCGATGGCCTCCGTCCGGTCGATCAACCGTGGGTCCGGCGGCAGCGCCAGTCGGTCGTGAAAACGGCGAACGACGTCTAGGCCGAATGCGTGGAATGTGCCGATCCACATCGCTGCTGCCGCGACAGGATTGCTCGCGGCAATCCTGTCGCACAGTTCATTGGCCGCCTTGTTGGAGAAGGTGAGTACAAGGATCGTGGTGGGATCGACGTCGTCCGCAAGCAACCCTTCGATGCGACGAACAAGCGTTCGTGTCTTGCCGGTACCCGGCCCTGCCTGTAGCTGGAACGCCAAACCACGATGTGCAGCCGCCTCAGCCTGCGTGGGGTCTGGAGTGAGCGGAGCTGCCGCCGCACCGGTGCCCACTGGTTGAGGCTCTTCGGTTGGTGGCAGCAGCAGTGCATCCAGCAACTGTTGCTGCACCACAGGAAGCGGCGCGCCGAAGCGCATCGCGATCGCGTCGGATGTGAGCCCTTCGTTGACGTGCAACTCGCGCAACACAGAGCGCGGCAGCAGGAACTCACGCGCAAAGAGGTCCATCTTCACCTCACGTCGCTCGCGCGCACCGTAGTCAAGGACGCGATCGACGCCGACTGACGCGTCCTCCACTGATCGGTCAGGATCGACGCCCACCGTCACCACGTCTAGCGTGCCACCTTCGAGCACGACATGGCCGAGTTCGTGTGCGATCAAGAAGGCACGCTCGAAGTCCGATCCGCGATCCTCGTAGAGGATGCCTCCAGCTTGGCTGTCGAACGTGGCTTTGCCGCCCTTGAGCTGTGAATCGCCTTCTTGCAGCGGGTACACATCCAACTCGCGACGTGTGGCCTCCAGAAGCGCAAACGCCAAAGGTCGGGTCGGATCGCCGCCGGCCGCGACATTCGCACGGTGCAGGCGTTCTGCTTCCCGGCGAGCGGCCTCGGTGGCGTCCATTGGTCAGTCCGCCAATGCCTTCAGCGTCGCCTGCTGTTCCGGCGTGAGCTGTGAAGTCGTGACCGCCTGGTCGAACGTGATCTGTTCGCCCACACTGGGCTTCACACTTGACCGAAAAGCCTGCCCAGAAACCATACCCGGTGGGCCCTGCAGGTATGCGCCCACAGCTTGAACGGTGGCACCCAGCTCCGAAGCAAGCCTTTCGACGAATCGGGCAGGTATGGTGGCAGCACGGATGGCCCGATCGCGCACGCGCATCAGGAAGAGATTGCTGACGTCCAGGCTGCGTGCAAGCGACTTGAAGTTGCTCGTATTGAGCTTGGCGAACGGATTCGCGACCTCGGCGTGGGGCTGCTGGACCGCGCGCTCAAACCGCTGCCAGGCCTCGTGCAC
>CAMPIF010000619.1 GCA_946886245.1 Ectopseudomonas composti
AAGCACCTCTCGGCGATCAAGGGCGGTCGCCTGGCCAAGGCCTGCTGGCCGGCCACCGTCTACACCTACGCCATCTCCGACGTACCCGGCGACGAAGCCACGGTGATCGCCTCCGGTCCCACCGTGGGCGACCCGACCACCTCGGCCGAAGCCCTGGCGATTCTCGCCCGCTATGCCATCGACATTCCGGCCAACGTGCGCGCCTGGCTGGAAGACCCACGCTCGGAAACGGTCAAGCCCGGCGATCCGGTGCTCGCCCGCAGCCACTTCCTGCTGATCGCCACGCCGCAGCAGTCGCTCGACGCCGCCGCTGCCAAAGCCGAAGCGGCCGGTTTCCCGGTGCTGATTCTCGGCGACCTGGAGGGCGAGTCGCGCGACGTGGCCAAGGTGCATGCCGGCATCGCCCGCCAGGTGCAACTGCATGGCCAGCCGATCAAGCCGCCGTGCGTGATTCTCTCTGGCGGCGAAACCACCGTCACCGTGCGCGGCAAAGGCCGTGGCGGGCGCAACGCCGAGTTCCTGCTCAGCCTTACCGAGAGCCTCAAGGGCCTGCCCGGCGTCTACGCGCTGGCTGGCGACACCGACGGCATCGACGGCTCCGAAGACAATGCCGGCGCCATCATGACGCCCTTCAGCTATGCCCGCGCCGGCATCAAGGGCCTGTCCGCCCGCGACGAACTGGACAACAACAACGGCTATGGCTACTTCGCCGCCCTCGACGAGCTGATCGTCACCGGCCCGACCCGTACCAACGTCAACGATTTCCGCGCCATTCTGATTCTCGAGAAAACCCAATGAACGCCGACAAGAAAGTGAAGATCCTCGCCACCCTCGGGCCGGCGATCCGCGATGCCGCGCATATCCGCCAGTTGGTGGAAGCCGGGGTCAACCTGTTCCGCCTCAACTTCAGCCATGGCGAGCACGCCGACCACGCCCAGCGCTACCAGTGGGTGCGCGAGGTGGAGCGCGAGCTGAACCAGCCGATCGGCATCCTCATGGATCTGCAGGGGCCGAAGCTGCGCGTCGGCCGCTTTGCCGACGGCAAGGTACAGCTGGTCAACGGCCAGAGCCTGCGCCTGGATCTGGACGCCACACCCGGTGACGCCAGCCGGGTCAATCTGCCCCACCCGGAAATCATCGAAGCCCTGCAGCCAGGCATGAGCCTGCTGCTGGACGACGGCCGCCTGCGCCTGAAAGTGACCGCCAAACAGAATGATGCCGTAGACACCTGCGTCATCGCTGGCGGCGAGCTGTCCGACCGCAAGGGCGTCAACGTGCCCGAGGCGGTGCTGCAACTGTCGCCGCTGACCGACAAGGATCGCCGCGACCTGGCCTTCGGCCTGGAGCTGGGCGTGGACTGGGTGGCGCTGTCCTTCGTGCAGCGCCCGGAAGATATCGTCGAAGCGCGCGAACTGATCGGCGGCAAGGCCTTCCTCATGGCCAAGATCGAGAAACCCTCGGCGGTGATCCACCTGGAAGAAATCGCCAAGCTGTGCGACGCCATCATGGTGGCGCGCGGTGACCTGGGCGTGGAAGTGCCGGCCGAGAACGTGCCGCGCATCCAGAAGGACATCGTGCGCACCTGCCGCCAGCTGGGCCGCCCGGTGGTGGTCGCCACGCAGATGCTCGAATCCATGCGCTTCTCCCCGGCGCCGACCCGTGCCGAGGTCACCGACGTGGCCAACGCCGTGGCCGAAGGCGCCGATGCGGTGATGCTGTCGGCCGAGACCGCCTCCGGCGACTACCCGCTGGAAACCGTGCAGATGATGAGCAAGATCATCCGCCAGGTGGAAAACGGCCCGGACTACCAGAGCCAGCTCGACGTGGGTCGCCCCCAGGCCGAGGCCACCGCCAGCGACGCCATCAGCTGCGCCATCCGCCGCATCAGCTCGATCCTGCCGGTCGCGGCATTGGTCAACTACACGGAATCCGGCAGCTCCAGCCTGCGCGCCTCGCGCGAGCGGCCCAAGGCGCCGATCCTCAGCCTGACGCCGAGCCTGACCACGGCACGGCGCCTGACCGTGGCCTGGGGCATCTACTCGGTGGTCAACGAGCGCCTGCGCAAGGTCGAGGAAGTCACCAGCACTGCGCTGGAGATCGCCCAGGCCCAGGGCATGGCCCAGCGTGGCGAAACCGTGGTGATCACCGCCGGCGAACCCTTCGGCCAACCAGGCAGCACCAACAGCCTGAGGATCGAAACGCTGCACTGAGCCGCACTGCTCTCCTGTAGGGTGCGCCATGCGCACGGCGCACCCTACACAGCTCCGTAGCTCGGATGAATCCGGGGAATGCTCTGACCCTGCGTCCCGGATTTCATCCGGGCTGCGCGTTGTATTGATTCGTAGGGTGTCGCGGGGCCGCCTGGCCCGAGCGCACCTTGCGTCCCGTTGGCGGTGCGCACGGCGCACCCTACGTAGCTCCTCCAAGCGACACGGACGGCTCCCCTCTCCCGCTTGCGGGAGACGACTGCATGGATGCAGGAGGTAGGGCGACGCAGGATGCCAAAGCCGAGGG
>CAMPIF010000620.1 GCA_946886245.1 Ectopseudomonas composti
GAAGGGCACGGTGGCAGGGGGGCAGAAGGTGGGGCGTCGTCCCCAATCCACCATCAAGACATCCGACGGGCGGCTTTTGAGGACCGGGGCATTGAACCCCGGAGGGGCGAGCACAAGGACTCAGCGTGGCGTGAACTGCACGTAGACCTCGTTGGGCTTGACCATGCCCAGTTCGCTGCGCGCCTTTTCTTCCACCATGTCGAGCCCTTCCTTGAGGTCATGCACCTCGGACGACAAGCGCTCGTTGGCCAGCTTGGCCTGGTCATTGGCAGCCTTTTGCAAATCGATTTGCCGCTGCATCTCGTTGACGCGCGGCACGCTGCCCCGCCCGAGCCAGAGCTGGGCGTGCAGCGCTGCCAGCAGAGCCAGCAGGATCACAGGCACAAGGCGGGAGCCCATGGCTCGCTCGGGCTGGATGGGGATCAGCGCAGGTTATAGAACGCAGCGCGGCCGGGGTACTGAGCGATTTCACCCAGGTCTTCCTCAATGCGCAGCAGCTGGTTGTATTTGGCGATACGGTCAGAGCGGCTCAGCGAGCCGGTCTTGATCTGGCCTGCGTTGGTGCCCACGGCGATGTCGGCAATGGTGCTGTCTTCGGTTTCGCCCGAGCGGTGCGAGATCACGGCGGTGTAGCCGGCGCGCTTGGCCATCTCGATGGCGGCGAAAGTTTCGGTCAGCGTGCCGATCTGGTTGATCTTGATCAGGATCGAGTTGGCGATGCGCTTGTCGATGCCTTCCTTCAGGATCTTGGTGTTGGTCACGAACAGGTCGTCACCCACCAGTTGCACCTTGTCGCCCAGGCGTTCGGTCAGGTGCTTCCAGCCGTCCCAGTCGCCTTCGTGCATGCCGTCTTCGATGCTGATGATCGGGTACTTGTCCACCCAGGCCGCCAGCATGTCCGTCCACTGCTGGGCGGTGAGCTTGAGGCCGCCTTCGCCTTCCAGCACATAGTGACCGTCCTTGTAGAACTCGCTCGCGGCGCAGTCCAGGCCCAGGGCGATCTGTTCGCCCGCCGTGTAGCCAGCGGCTTCGATGGCTTGCAGGATCAGGCGGATGGCGGCTTCGTGGTTTTCAACGCTGGGGGCAAAGCCGCCTTCGTCGCCCACGGCAGTGCTGATGCCCTTGTCGTGCAGAATCTTCTTGAGCGCGTGGAACACTTCGGCGCCCCAGCGCACGGCTTCGCGGAACGTGGGAGCGCCCACGGGGATGATCATGAACTCCTGCAGGTCCAGGCTGTTGTTGGCGTGTGCGCCGCCGTTGATCACGTTCATCATGGGCACGGGCAGTTGCACGCTGCCCATGCCGCCCAGGTAGCGGTACAGGGGCAGGCCAGACTCTTCGGCGGCGGCGCGGGCCACGGCCATCGACACGGCCAGCATGGCGTTGGCGCCCAGGCGGCTCTTGTTCTCGGTGCCGTCGAGGTCGATCAGGGTCTTGTCCAGGAAGGCCTGCTCGGAGGCGTCCAGGCCCAGCACGGCTTCGGAGATTTCGGTGTTGATGTGCTCCACGGCCTTGAGCACGCCCTTGCCCAGGTAGCGGCTCTTGTCGCCGTCGCGCATTTCAATGGCTTCGCGGCTGCCGGTGGAGGCGCCCGACGGCACGGCGGCCCGGCCCATCACGCCCGATTCGAGCAACACGTCGCATTCGACGGTGGGGTTGCCGCGGCTGTCCAGAATTTCGCGACCTACGATGTCAACGATTGCGCTCATTTTTTTCCTTTGGATAGATAGAGGTCAGACCGGGGCGTCAACGCCTTCGACCAGCACCATATTGAAAAACTCGGTCGCACCGGCGCGCTTGCTGCGCGCGGCACGGTACAGCTCGGCGTCGTAGAAAGCCTTGGCGGCATCGAAACTGGGAAAGCGCAGCATCGCCACGCGCGCGGGCGTCCAGTTGCCTTCCAGGGTCTCGAACTTTCCGCCGCGCACCAGGTATTCGCCACCGTGGGCCTTCACGGCTGCGGGCGCGGCCGCCATGTAGTCTTTGTACTGTTCGGGGTTGGACACTTTCATGTCCACGATGATGTAGGCAGCTGGCATGGGGTCGTCCTGTTAGTTGAAGTTGTTTTCGAGAAATCCGCTTTTCTTCGTGATGTCGTCAAGTGCCACCAGGGTTTCGAGCAGCGCCTTCATGTGCTTGAGCGGCACGGCGTTGGGGCCGTCCGACCAAGCCTCAGCAGGGCGGGGGTGGGTTTCCATGAACAGGCCCGCCACGCCCACGGCTACACCGGCGCGGGCCAGCACGGGCACCATGTCGCGCGCGCCACCACTCACGGCACCCAGGCCGCCGGGTTTTTGCACCGAGTGGGTGACGTCAAACACCACGGGCGCACCGGAGTTGCGCATCTCGGCCAGGCTGGTCATGTCGGCCACGAGGTTGTTGTAGCCAAAGCTCACACCGCGCTCGCAGGCCAGGAAGCGGTCTTCCGACAGGCCAACTTCGGCCGCTGCAGCCCGGGCCTTGTCGATGACGTTCTTCATGTCCCAGGGCGCCAGGAACTGGCCCTTCT
>CAMPIF010000621.1 GCA_946886245.1 Ectopseudomonas composti
GACGAGCTGATGGTGCTGCAAGACATCGCCCCCGGCACCAGCTCGGAACTGATCGAACGACGCCCCGACATTCTCGCCAGCGAGCACCGCCTCAAGGCGCGCAATGCCGATATCGGCGCGGCCCGCGCGGCGTTCTTCCCGCGCATCAGCCTGACCGGGTCGGTGGGCAGCTCCAGCACCGAGCTGTCCGGGCTGTTCGAGGGCGGCTCGCGGGCCTGGAGCTTCGCCCCGACGCTGTCGCTGCCGATCTTCGCCGGCGGCCGCAACCGCGCCAACCTGGATCTCGCCGAAGTGCGCCAGGACGCCGCCGTGGCCGACTACGAAGGCACCATCCAGACCGCCTTCCGCGAAGTCGCCGACGCCCTCGCCGCCACCGACACGCTGCGCCGTGAAGAAATCGCACGGCGTGCCCTGGCCGAGTCCAGCCGTGCAGCCGAAGCCCTGGCCGAAGCCCGCTACAGAGGCGGTGTGGATGACCACCTGCGCTACTTGGATGCCCAGCGCAGCAGCTTCAACGACCAGACCACGCTGATCCAGATCAGCACCGAGCGCCAGCTGGCGCTGGCCGACCTGTTCCGGGCGCTGGGCGGTGGCTGGCAACGCTAACCTGCTCACCGCAACAAACGACAAGGCCACGCATCAGCGTGGCCTTGTCGTTTTCGATCAATGCGTACTCGACCTAGCCAGCTCCCAGCAAATCGTTGGCGTCGAGCAGGCGCCAGGCGATTTCCGGCCTTTTCTCCATCGCCCGGCGGATTGCCGCCGGAATGCTCTGCCGGGTCTTGCGGCACAGCCCCGGATGCGCCTCGAAGTGCATGTGGATGCCGCGCATGCTGCGCACCTCGCCATGGGCCGGCTCGATATGCAGGCGAATGCCCAACTGCTCGAACATACGCTGCCGCATGCGCTCGAGATCATCCAGGCTTTGCAGGTTTTCCAGACGCTCGAGCAGGCGCTGCTCCTCACTGCGGTTCAGCAGCAAAATGCGCGTGTCGGCGCCAGGCCTGTCCAGCAGCTCATCGCGCTGACAGTCGCAGGCACCCGGTGGGCAAGGAGTACGCAGAGGCAATGGTGAATTCATGACCCTGATCATAGCCATAGCCAAGCGCGCTGCCCATCCACTGCCATCGCCTGGCTTGTCAGGGCGGCAGACTCCGTTAAGCTCACAGTATTTCCCCCCGATGCAAGGATGAACATGATGCTGCGCTTCACGACTCTCGCCGCTGGCCTGCTGCTCTCGGCCAACGTCTTCGCCCTGTCCCTCTCCGATCTGAGCCAGCAGGACGCCAGTGGCGGCCTCAAGGATGCGCTGATCCAGGGTGCCCAGGTGGCCGTCAAGCAACTGGGCACACCCGGCGGTTTCAGCAACAACCCGGACGTGCGCATCGAGCTGCCCGGCACGCTCGGCAAAGCCGCCAAGACCATGAAGATGATGGGCATGGGCGCCCAGGTCGATCAGCTCGAAGCGAGCATGAACAAGGCCGCCGAGGCCGCCGTGCCGCAAGCCCAGGCGCTGCTGGTCGACGCAGTGAAGAAGATGACCGTGGCCGACGCCAAGTCGATTCTCAGCGGCCCGCAGGACTCGGCCACCCAGTACCTGAACAAGAGCAGCCGCGAACAGATCCGCGCCAGGTTCCTGCCCATCGTCAAGCAGGCCACCGACCAGGTCGGCTTGGCCCAGCAGTACAACGCCTTCGCCGGCCAGGCCGCCAGCTTTGGCGTGGTCGATGCCAAGAGCAGCACGGTGGAAGGCTACGTCACCGAGCAGGCGCTCGATGGCCTGTTCGAGATGATTGCCCAGCAGGAAGCCAGCATCCGCCAGAACCCGGCCGGTGCCGCTACCAGCCTGGCGAAGAAGGTATTCGGCGCGCTCTGAGAAAAGCCCCTGACGCCGGATGCCGGTCGGATAAGCGTCCAAAGCGGCCTTTCGCAGGAGCCCCGCCCCGGGGCGAAGTTGTTCAGTTGCGCGCCGCCCTCATTCGCGGCGCGGCGCCGCTGCTGCATGTTCGGTGCATCGACGCTTGACTGACCGGCATCACCTGGCGCCCCGGTTGCTGGTCGCTAGCAGGGCAGGCAGAGTCTGTCCAACGCAGGCCTGGCGAAGAAAAAGCCCTGCATGTAGCGGATACCAAGCTCGATCAGCGCATCACGCTCGCCTGCACTTTCGATGCCCTCGGCGATGATGCGAATGCCCAGGCGCTGCGCGACCAGCACGATACCGGCGACGATGGCCTGGCGCACCGGGTCCTGATCGATGCCTCGGGTCAGGGCCATGTCCAGCTTGAGCACGTGTGGCTGGAACTCGGCCAGCAGGTTGAGCCCGGAGTAGCCGGCCCCGAAATCGTCGATGGCGGTGGTGAAGCCCTGCTTGCCGTACTCGGCGAAGATCTGCTTGAGGTGCTCGGCATCATGGATCTGCTCGCCCTCGGTCACCTCGAACATCAGCCGCTCACGCGGGAAGTCGAAGCGCCGCGCCGCCTCCAGCGTGGCGCGGATGCAGG